>CADCRJ010000356.1 GCA_902803735.1 uncultured Spirochaetaceae bacterium | reverse complement strand
CAATTATACAGGGAATAAATTATTCCACCAACGATGAAAAATGCCGTAATGTAAAAAATGCAAATGCTGAGTATTTTTGTGAATTTTGGAAAAACTTGCCTCAATCCAAATAAAAATAAAAAGTTCATCCATCTAAAAGCTTCAAAAAATAAGATGCTTAGTAAAAATAACTGGACAGGTTCTTCATAACTACCATAAGCTGAAAGAATTGCTCCTAAGATAAAAATAGCCCAAATCAACCATTTTCGTTTGGCAAGAAAAAGGCGGAATTTTGCGATTTTAAGCTCTGAAGCTGGTGTTTCATCGGTGTTTTCATGAGTGTTGTTTTCTAAATTGTCTGTCATTTTTTCTTAAATTCCTCTGTGTTTTTTGTGCTGTAGAGGCTGGTTTTGTAAGCAAAGTTTCAAAGTGACAGGCTTTTGAAACTTGCTCAAATAATCAGCGGTAAATTGAGATAAATTGGGCTGCCCGCTTTGTCTTTTTATGGGCAGCCCGCTGTTTGTGTTAGATTTTCATATTCATTGCTTCGCGCACTTCTGAAAGTGTTTGCTGTGCTATTACCCTAGCCTTTTCTGCACCGTCAAGAAGAACTTTGCGGATGTATTCCGTGTCTTTTTCAAGCTCAGTTCTTTTCTGGCGCAGCGGGCGCAATGTTTCGTTGAGAGATTCTGTAAGCTCGCTTTTGAGCTTGCCTGCTCCGCCGTCGCCAATTCTTGCCGCTACCTGCTCCGGCTCTTCGCCTGTACAAAGCGAGATGAGGCGCAAAAGGTTTGCAACTTCCGGTCTGTTGTGCGGGTCATAAGTGATTACGCGCTCGCCGTCGGTCTTTGCCTTTTTAATCAGTTTTGCGGTCTCGTCCTCGGTCGCACTCAACATGATTGTGTTTCCAAGGCTCTTTGACATTTTTTTGCTTCCGTCCAATCCCATAATCATAGGAGTTTTTGAAAGAAGCGCGTGTGGCTCTGGGAAAATTGGTTCCCTGTTCTTGCAGAACTTCTTGTTAAAGCGGCGAGCAATGTTTGCCGTAATCTCCAAGTGAGGGAGCTGGTCTTTTCCTACTGGAACAAGGTTTCCTTTGCAGAAAAGAATGTCGCATGCCTGATGTACTGGATATGTGTACATTCCTGCATTGATTACAGAAAGCTCTGATTTCTGGATTTCGTCTTTTACTGTTGGGTTTCGGCTAAGCTCAGAGTTCGTTACAAGTGTAAGAAACGGAAGCATGAGCTGGTTTGCCTCTGGTATATACGAGTGTGGAAAAATCATTACGTTCTCGCCCGGTTTGATTCCTGCAGAGAGGTAGTCAATTGCGAGCTGCTTTGTGTTCTCTGAGATTTTGTCAAAAGCATCGTGGTCTGTAAGAACCTGATAGTCAGCAATAAGAATCATTGTTGGAACACCAAGTTCCTGCAATCGGACGCGGTTCTGCAAAGAGCCAAAGTAATGTCCGATGTGAAGTCTTCCTGTAGGGCGGTCTCCTGTAAGAACCCTGTATTTTTTAGGATTTACAAGAATGTCGGCTTCTATTTTTTTACTGCGCTCAACAGCGGCTTTGTAAGAAGGATTCTCATCATCCGATATGTCTGCGTATTCAACTTCTTTTTCGCTCATTTTTATTTTCCTTAAAAAGCTTTTTTTTATATTCTAGCAGAACAAAGCAGTTGCTTCAATTCTTTATATAGAAACATACATAAAAATAGGTATCATTCAGAAAATTTTTTAAACTTTGAAACTTAGCCAAAAAAATTGTAAAATGGAGAAAGATGAAAGTGGAAAACGGAGAGTGGAAAGATGAAAAGTGAAAATTGGAAAACAGTACGGCTTGGTGATGAGGAAGGAATAATCAAAGATGTCTGGGAGAATGGACATCATACAAAAATTATTGTCGATTCAAAAACCCTCTCATTTATTGCCAATGCTTACGAAGAATATAAAATTACTCATACAGAATATATTACAAGAAAACAATGCAGAGCTTCTCTTTTGTGCGTGTTATCAAAATATTTTGGCAAAGTGTTTACAAATAAAGACAGCAACATAAAAGCAAGATTTTCAAAAAATACTGCAAACAAACTGGCTTCGGACAAAGCAATTACAAAATCTGTCGTGAATGGATTTTTACCCGAAGAACATTTTGAAGCTGCGGAGAATATAAAAGGCATTTTTGAGCAAGCTGAATACATCGGAAGTTTTGATGATGATTCAGAAGACCCGAATATTATAGCAATTCACCGCTTGCAAAAAGATATAATTCTTTCAAATGGGAAAAAATGTATTGCTTATATAACATTAAAGGAAGTGAAAAAAGAAGGTTCGCGCATTTACACACAGGAACTGCTGTTAAATGAATATCCCCCGCACGAAGCAGGGGAATTAACGAGCCGCGGCTTGAAAACAAGCGAAACAACTGCATACAAATGCAACCCACGAACTGATTTGAGTATACAACATAAAAGATAGACTGTCAAACAGAGAACTGAAAGATGAAAGTGGAAAGTGGAGAACTGAAAGATGAAAACTTTCCGTCATATGGTTTGTGTTTTATGACAGCCATAAAGAAAAACTCCACCAGCTTGATGGAGAACTTAAAAAAATGAGGTTTGAAATGGAAACGGTGATTGCATATTTTGACGAAACAGGCGATGACGGACTCATAAACAGCTCTAGTCAGGATTTTGTTTTGACAAGCATTTACACAAAAACAGCTAATTGGCAGAGTAATTTTAACGCGATGAAAAATTGTCGTGCACTCCTCAAAGAAAAATACGGATTTCACGCAACAGAAGAAATGCACACAAAAGCATTTTTGACAGACAAAAATCCATACAGAAATTACGGCTGGTCAAAAGAACAAAAGCAAGAAATCCTCATCGCATTTACAAAGTGCATTGCCGAGCAAATGGATTTGTCAATCGTAAATGTCATAATCGACAAAACAAAGATAACGGACAACAGCTATAATGTCCTTGAGAAAGCACTTACATACAACATTCAGCGAATAGAAAACGACAGCGAAGGCAACTGGAACTACATCATAATCACCGACAAAGGTAGGCTTGCACCAATGCGAAAAACGGCGCGTGCGATAAGAGCATACAACCCGATTCAATCGCATTACACTTTTGGAGCAGTGAACCAGCCTGTAAAATGCCTGATAGAAGACATTTTGGAAAAAGACTCGTCGGAATCGTATTTTATACAGATTTGTGATTTTGTTTCGTATTTCGTGCATTTGTATTTTAAGTGCGTCGTGAACGGACAGCCGTTGCCAGCCAGAGTGCAGAACGTGATAGACACACAGTTTGTATCGCGAGTTATGGCTACGTTGAAATATTACGACAGATTGAACTTGAAAGCGTCAAAATCGAATGAATACGGGCTTGTGATTTACCCGAAATGAGTTTAAAACAAAAACACCACCTACGAAGCATTCGCTTTTTCAGTGGTTCTTGTATACTATAATACAGAAAATGACAGTTGTCAAGAAAAGTGGAAAGATGAAAGTGGAGAACTGAAAGATGAAAAGTGAAAATTGGAAAACAGTACGACTTGGTGATGTGTGCATTTTGGAAAAAGGAAAACAAATCGATACATCTCTTTTAGATGATTCTAACCCATATCGCTACATTAATGGTGGTATAAAAGAATCAGGATTTTTTTCAGATTTTAATACAGAAGGTGAATCTGTCCTTATCTCAGAAGGCGGAGCTTCATGTGGCTACATTAATTATGTTAATGAAAAATTTTGGTGTGGTTGCCACTGTTATCGATTGCACGACATAAAAGTTTTTCCAAAATACTTGTTTCATGCATTAAAAGCGAATCAACGAAGGATAATGGCTCTTCGTACAGGTTGTGCAATGCCGAATATTCAAAAAACAACGATTCAAAACTTCGAGTTGAATATTCACGAAAAACTTGAAACACAAAAGCACATCGCCGCCGTGCTGGACAAATGCACCGCTGTCATCGCAAAGCACAAGCAGATGCTCGTAAAATACGACACGCTCATCAAATCCCGATTTATCGAGATGTTTGGAGATATTATCCAAAACACAAAAAACTGGGAACTAAAAATCTTTACAGAAATAGCAAAATCACGTTTGGGTAAAATGCTGGACTCAAAAAAGCAAACAGGAAAAGAGAAATATCCTTATTTAGCAAATTTCAATGTGCAATGGTTCAGATTCAATCTTGAAAATTTAAATGAAATGGATTTTTCAGAAGCAGATAGAATTGAATTTGCACTGAAAGACGGTGATTTGCTTGTATGTGAAGGCGGTGAAGTCGGAAGATGTGCAGTCTGGCATAATCAAATTGAAAATTGCTTTTTTCAGAAAGCTGTTCATAGAGTGCGATTGAATATGGATTTTGTTCATCCTGATTACATGGCTTATTGGTTTAAATTCCGTTCTGATTTCAATTCCTTTGATGATATTGTAGGTTCGAAAGCAACTATTGCTCATCTTACAGGAGAGAAACTTAAATTATTACAAATCCCAGTTCCACCACTTGCCTTACAAAACGACTTCGCCACCTTCGTCCAGCAAATCGACAAATCAAAATTTGCCGTGCAGAATTCATTACATAAGACAGAGATTTTGTATAAAAGTCTCATGCAAACATATTTCGGGTAAGCGCGAGTTTTCGGAACGAAAACTCGGTAAGCAAGACGCGGAGCGGATTGCGACAGACCTTGCACAAAGCGTTAATGCAAGAATATTTTGGAAGTGGAAAACTAAAAGCTGAAAGTAGAAAAGTCTCCACCCTCAACTTTCCACTCTCAGTTTTCAGTTTTCCACTCATAAGGAGGTTTTATGGCAAAAAGCATTTTGGCAGATAAAAGCATAGATTTTGCGGTTAGAATTGTGAAATTCTACAAATATCTGTGTGACGAAAAAAAAGAATATGTCCTTTCAAAACAGATTCTTCGCTCAGGAACAAGCATTGGTGCTAATATACGCGAGAGCAAAAATGCACAAAGCAATGCTGATTTTATAAACAAGATGAATATCGCATTAAAAGAAGCTGATGAAACTGAATATTGGCTAGAAGTACTGACTAAATCTGAAATAATAAATGCATCTCAAGTTGAAAAATTAACTTCAGATTTAAAAGAAATAATCGCAATGCTCGTCTCTTCAATTAAAACATGCAAAGGGAAAACACAATGAGTATTACCTTTCAGCTTTCAGTTTTCCGCTTTCAACTTTCAACTAAAATGGAGTATTGCGTTGAATTGCTTCAAAAATGTATAATTCCCGCATGAATTCTTTTTCATCTGATTTTCAGGCTTGGCTTGATAATTATTTAAATTTTGAGAAACTTCCGCAGAAAAATATATTCTGGCTAGATACAATGCAGTTTTTTTGCGAGCAATTCGGACATCCTGAATGCTTCGCACCGTCTTTTCATGTAGCAGGTTCAAAGGGCAAAGGTTCTGTCTCAGCAATGATTGCCTCTATCCTTGACGAGGCGGGAATAAAAACAGGCTTGTACTCTTCCCCTCACATCATAGACTTTTTAGAGCGGGTACAGAGTGCAAGGGGATTTTTCAGCGAAAGCGTTTATGAATCGGCGGCTCAAGAGCTCATGCAGGGTGTTGCAAAAATCCCAAATGAAAGGCTGCCCGCAGAACGTCCAATCACATGGTTCGAGCTTGTAACGCTCTTTAGCTTTCTTGCGTTCAGGCATGCAAAAGTTGACTGTGCGGTTTTTGAGGTTGGTCTTGGCGGTCGCCTT
>CADCRJ010000355.1 GCA_902803735.1 uncultured Spirochaetaceae bacterium | reverse complement strand
TTCTAATTTTTGAACAACATTTTTCATATCCCACGGCGCAAGAAATTGCGCCTTTTTAACATTGATTAATTTGCCGGTCTTTGCTGCTGCAACAAGAAGATCTGTCTGCCTGCAAAGAAAAGCTGGAATTTGAATAATGTCAACAATTTCAGCAACTTTTTCTGCCTGCCAGGGTTCGTGTATATCAGTACATATTCTTAAACCATACTTATCTTTTACTTTCCTCAGTATGTGAAGCCCTTTTTCTATCCCAGGACCACGATAAGAAGTAATGCTTGTACGATTGGCTTTATCAAATGAGGCTTTGAAATAGTAATCCAGATTCAGTCTATTTGTAATTTCTTTGACTTTTTCTGCTATCAGCATTACATTTTCTTCGGATTCGATTACACACGGACCAGCAATTAATAAAAATTTTCCCATTATGCCCTCCTCGTTATATTATTCTTCTACTTAAAAATTCTTTAGATTTTCATCTTTTTTTGAATATTTTTGATAATAGTTTCAAATTCTTCCATATTTTTAGGTCTCCAAAATTCATTATGGCTTTTCTTTTCAAAAGCAAGCATATATTTTTCAAATTTTTCACTTATCAGTCCGTGTTTTCCCTTAATTCCTTTTTAAAGAAGTATTACAGAACAATTATCGCCAAAATAAACTTCCGATGTTAAAGCCGCTGAAGATTTCGTTGTTATAAATATCTTTCCCGTTAACTCTAAATTAAGCTGAATTAGTTCCCATGGTATACTTACACCTTGAGCAATGTGAACTCCCAGTTTTTTAAATCTGTTTTCATTGATACGTGGATGTCGCTTAATAAGAATATTCTCCTCGCCAACAATTGAGCTCAACTTTTCTATATATTTTAAATCATTGTGGTTGTTAAAAAAAAACGCATCACCGCACTCAAAGAATATGTATTTTTCTTTGTAATTATCTGTCAGAGAAGCAAACTCAAATGTATGATTTAAGATTTCCCTCAATTTAGAGTTCATACGATTAAATTTCGGAGCTTGTAATACTGGATAATCAAAATTATATTGCACCAGTTGCGGCGCAGAAAAATAATAACCGCTTACATCGTTATCTAAATTTTTTCTCCCCCAAAAAACTGCCAATGTTTCTAAAAGTGTTCTTATTGTGCCTTTTTTGCTTCCGTAAAGTTGCGTATAACTTAAGTAAGAGTCTTCAAATCTAAAACATTTAATTGATGGATTACGTTTTTTGCAGACATTATAAATACACTCAGGCAAGGCGCCGACACCATTAAATAAAAAAACATCATAACTACCAACAAAATCTGGACAAATCTGTTTCATTTCTCTTTCAGGCATAAAAAGAGTTTTAAAATAAGTAATATATTTGGACAATTTTTGCTTCTGAGAATAATTATCACCGCAATAAGTCAATGGTGTTTCTGCGAAAAAGCAATACTTAAAAGCACCTGTTTCCTGAAGTTTTTTAGTATATTTTTTTGCCCCTACTGTTGAGTTGTAAACGATAATATCTGCGACATCTTCTTTGTAGATAGTTGTCCTGAGATTTACAGCGATCATAAGCTGAAATACTGAATCCACAGCAAATAAAACATTCATTTTGCTTTCCCCATTGATGCTACTCCCTTTTTTTTAAAGTTTTTAACATGGTCTTAATTCTTTTTCGGTTAATAAAAAGTGAGACTAAAATTGTAATAATTAATAACCATCGCAATAAGGTGAATGCATACAGTTGTAAAATTACTGCTCCCGCAAATACTAACAGGCACGAGATTATAAATAAAAATCTTATATCGTATATTTCATGAATGCAGGTGTTCTTCTGCGCAACGCGTTGCATAAAGCCGTAGTGCATCATGGCCATCAATAAATATGAACTCATAGTAGTATAAGCAGCAGAGAGGTAACCGAAGGACGTTATGCAAAAATAGTTCATCACCACATTAAATACTGCCGTTGCAATTGACGCCACAGCAACAAATTGATTCTGTTCATAATATATCTCTAAATTTATGAACAAAACATAGATGTAAATAAAAAAGCATCCAATCATGATGGCCGGTATAGATACCACAGACTCGTAATAGGACGATGGGGCAGCAATCTTCAAAAT
>CADCRJ010000354.1 GCA_902803735.1 uncultured Spirochaetaceae bacterium | reverse complement strand
TGATTTCTCAGTGAATGGGTATATGATAAAAACTCTCATTGAACAAAGAGAAAATTGTGGTAGAATATTTATAGAACATATAAAACGAATTGAAAGATTTGGTGATATAAAAGTACAAAATACAAAACTGGAAAACTGGAGAAAATATGTCAAAAAATAAAATCATTGGAAATCTTGTTGCAACTAAAAAGCCTGATATCTTAAATATCGAAGTTAAGGCTATTTGGAATGATGCGAATATGAGATATGAGGTTCTATCGCAAAATGAGGCTATGAAAAATTTCCCAAATGATGGAAAACTTTTCATTTCTTCATATATGGTTGATGCGAACCTTAAATATGATAGATTAGTTGAGTGTGAATTTACGGAGTCACCGAGTTTTGATCGAACTTCTATCTATGGCTGCAAATTCAATGCAATTCCTAAAACTCTCCATTATTATGAGAATATGTCTCAGATTATAATGACAGGACGTTCTTTTAAATCAATAGAGGAAGGTTATATTACCGAAGATGAATCCAATAATTTGTTTATAAAATTTGTTGATGAACAAATTCCAAATTTTTATTTACGATATAATGTAAAAGATCAGGAATATATTTGTGGACCTTTTGATAGTAGTTGTAATACGCTTGTTCCCTCTAATCAAAGTGACAGAATCTTAGGAAGAATTTCCGAATATGAAATTGAAGATACCCCTGATTTGCAAGTTTTAAAAATATCAGATCGTAAACAGATTCTTCTGAACTTTGAAAAAATTGAACGTGAACTAAAACCTTCTCCTCGAGGTTCTGTTGATTGCATGTCAAACTCTCAGCTTGCCTCATGGTTTAATGAAAAATTTAAGGCGTTCTTTACTCATGATGATGCTTATTATGTACTTGATGAACATTTTTTTGATTCTTTCAGAGGAGGGGAAACACTCCCCAATCTTGAAAAGAACAGACTGAGACGAATTGAACAATCTTATGAAAATCTTTGGAATACTTACGAAAGCTTAAAAACAATTCTCTCTACAAAATCGAAGTTATCTGATGAGGATCCATTTCCACTTATACAAGAACTCCGAAATCAATACGAAAAGGACAAACAAAAATTTAAAGAAGAATATTTTGAATCAAGTCAGCCAGAATTCGCAAAAGTTTTAAAACAACATGACAAGCTAAAAGATGAACTTGACTCTCTGAATAAAGAGATACAGAACAAAAAAGCGGAGTTACAAAAGCTCGAAGAAAATAAGGATTCGATTATCAATACCGTAAAAATTGCTTGTAATTTATTAAATGCTAAAGAAAATACGAATTCTGGAAATACATGCGAGTTTAATATCGATAATTTTAAATTTTTCGAGGAAAGTAAAAATCATAATAATGTTGAGGCTCTTTTTTCGGATAAACGAGCTCTGTTTATCAAAGACATTAAACAGGTTAGAAACATCGCCGAAAAAGCGGGAAATACTAAGCTTTTTGTGCTTCATATTGAGCATGATTGGCTTCATTATGAAGATTTTTGTAAGCATGGCCTTATAGAAATGTGGAAATATGCCCACGAACATAAAGATGAGAATGTTTTCATTGTTTTAGATTGCATAAATATCACCTATGCAGAAGGCGGTTTAAAGCCATTGCTTGATGTTATAAACGGAAATTCTGAATGGCTATTAGGAACAAATCTTAGTTTTCCAGAAAATTTACATATTTTTGCAACTGTTTTACCATGGAATGATACTGAAAATTCTGTAGGAATTGAACTTAATAAAGAATTGTTTGGTTCTGCTTGGAATCATCTTAGTGGACTTGTTCCTTATAAAAAGTAAATTGTATATGTCAGACTCTCTTTTTGAATTTCAAGATAAAATTCTCCAATGGATTAAGAACGAATCTTTTGTAACATGGCAACAAATTAAAGATAATTGTAATGACTTTATTTATTTTTTGCCAAAAGAGGAAAAAACAAATAAATATGGTAAAAATCCTGAATATAGAATTTTTTTGCCCTTGCTCAGAAATGGCTGTGTCGAAGTCGCCCGAAATACGGAAAGGCTTACACACGAAAAAAATGGTTTTTGCTTTGTGTGGAATTGGAGACGCGATGGAATACCAACAGCGGCGGCGGACTTTGATTCGCTTGGGGTATTACGAAGTTTCCCGAGAATCCGCGATATGATTAAGTTTTTCCCACCTGCAGATGTGAGTAAGGATTCTTTAGAAGAATCAGAAGATGGATTGTATACAACAGGAAGGTATTTAAAGCAATATTTTATCTATGATGTGCAAGGACGTTTGCATGAAATTCCAGATTATGATTCTCCTAACTATGATGCCTTATTTGTCGCTAGAACTTATGTAAGAATAAGGGATAAAAAAATGTCTGATATATTTTTTTATGACGAGCAAAAGCAAGAATTGCGTATAAATGACTATAAAATATATCGAAATTTTGCAGATAATTTTCCTATTTTAGTTATGCGTGCTTTAATCTGTTTTTGTCCTTCTCAGTTAAAGGATAAAGACTTCTATGATAGAGTTTCTGAAAATTTGGTTTATAAATCTATTTCTCCCGATGCTTATAAAGAGTTAAAGAGAATTTTTTTTTAGGAGTAAAAAATGGTTAATCCTGTTCTTATCGGCGAAAAATTAAAGAAGAGCTACTTGCGTTATATAAAAGCTGGAATTCCGCTTTCCTTGGAATGTTATGTTAAAGAGCGGGATGAAATGTATCAAAAGGACGGGGTTGTTACAAAGTCCCCGTATATTGAAATTGTAAACAAATACGAAGGAAAAGAGTCAATTTCTCAATTTGCCGAGCGGACAAAAATTTCAAATGGTAAAGATGTAGCTGAATTTTTGAACATCGGTCTTTTAAATGATGGAGGAGAAGAAAGGAAACTCTATGCTCA
>CADCRJ010000353.1 GCA_902803735.1 uncultured Spirochaetaceae bacterium | reverse complement strand
TTCAGAAAGCTGGCGGCAGTCGCTTTTAAATACGATTTTCTCAACGCTCGCCTCAACTTCATCCGCCGTAATTATTGGCTATATATACGCTTACGCCATTATTTACGGAGAAATTCCTTTCAAGTCTTTTTTTGCGGCAATCCCTATCCTGCACTTGATTACGCCGCCTTTTGTTGGAGGGCTTTCTTTTATCCTTCTGTTGGGACGGCGTGGATTCATAACACATTCTTTGCTGCATCTTAACCTTACGCTGTATGGCTTTCCAGCACTTTTAATTGCCCAGTCACTATGTTTTTTTCCGCTCGCATACATGATTTGTGCCCAAGTTCTCCGCAGCGTGAACCACTCGCTGGAGCTTGCGGCTTACGGAATGGGTGCTAGCGGGAAACGCATTTTCTGGACAGTAACGCTACCGCTGTCATTCTCTGGCATTGTGGCATCTTTTCTGTTTATTGCAGTTGCGGTTATGAGCGATTTTGGGAACCCTATGATTGTTGCGGGACGCTACCGAGTTCTTGCCGTCGAGATTTATACGCAGCTTACTGGATGGCTCAATGCGGGCAAAAGCGCGGTACTTGGGTTAAGCCTTGTGCTTCCGTCTCTCGCATTGTTTTTTTTGCAGAATAAAATTACAAAGAAAAATATGATTCGTCTTTCTGCCGTTGGCGGAAAAAGCTTTTCTGCAAGCGGCAAAAAACGCTCATTCGTCACAAAGATTTTGCTAACTGCATTCTGCGCGTTCATTTCGCTTGCAGTTCTCTCACAGTTCGCGGCTATTATTGCAGGAAGCTTTCAGACTCTTTGGGGCGTAAAGACTGACTTTACGCTGGCTCATGTCAGAACGCTCTTAAACTGTACAAAAGAAATCAAAAATTCCCTCACACTCTCACTAGAGGGAGCTGCTTTCAGCACTATCTTTGCGGCTGTCGCAGCATATTTAGTCTACAGAACAAAGTGTCCCCTTAAAAAACTGCTAGACACTTTGATTCAGATTCCAGCGGCAGTTCCAGGCTCTCTGTTCGGACTCGCTTTCTCCCTTAGTGCCTCAAAAACAGGATTTCATAACTCACGGGTTCTTATCGTCATTGCGATTGCAGTAGGTTTTATTCCCTTCTCTTACCGTATTTGTGCAGCGACATTCGCACAGATAAAATCAAATCTGGACGATGCAGCCCGCACAGCAGGGGCAAACAGGCTCAGAGTCCTTACAGACATAATAATCCCGCTTGCAAAGTCAGCGGCGATAGATTCCTTTATATACGATTTTGTGCGCGGCGTTGGAACTATGAGCGCAGTAATTTTTCTTGTCTCGTTCGATACGCCGCTTACGTCAATAAAAATCCTGAATCTTGCGGCACAGGGTTTATGGGGGCAGTCAGCGGCTCTTGCGATGCTTCTTACTGTTATAACATTCGCAATAATCGGAGCAGGAAAAGCAGCCCTTTTTCTCTGGAGGAAAAATAAAAAATGGTAAAAATACAGGATATTTCCTTTTCATACAGGAGCAAGAAGGACGAAACCTTGCTAATCGAAAATTTCTCGCTGAATGTCGAGACTGGAAGCTTCACGACCCTTCTCGGACCTTCAGGCTGCGGAAAGACCACTCTTTTAAGGCTGATTGCGGGATTTATTGAGCCGTTCTCTGGCGGGATTTTTATCGACGGCAAGAATCAGAGCGGCATTGAGCCTAACAAACGCAAGGTAGGAATGGTGTTTCAGGATTACGCACTTTTTCCGCACATGACGGTAAGTCAAAATATCGCCTACCCATTGTCTTTCACATGCGAGAAGCTTTCAAAAGAAGCAAAAATCAGCAAAGTTTTGGAAATAAGCAAGGCTGTCAACATAGAGCCGCTTTTAAGGAGCTACCCGTCGGAGCTTTCTGGCGGTCAGCAGCAAAGGGTAGCACTCGCCCGTGCAATGGTTCAAAATCCAAAGGTCCTTTTGATGGACGAGCCGCTTTCAAGTCTTGACTCCAAGCTTCGAGAGCGAGTTCGTGAAGAACTTAAAGAAATCCAGAGCCAGCTGAAAATAACAACAGTCTACGTGACTCACGACCAAGACGAAGCCCTTTCTCTCTCTGATAAGATTGCGGTCATAAACGCTGGCAAGCTTTTGCAGGAAGGCTCTCCGCATGACATTTACTTTTCGCCAGCAAATGCTTTTACAGCAGATTTTGTAGGAAAAGCCAATTTTCTGTGCATGAACGGAAGGAATCTGATGGTTCGCCCAGAGTGGCTCTCC
>CADCRJ010000352.1 GCA_902803735.1 uncultured Spirochaetaceae bacterium | reverse complement strand
CCGCAGCTTTTTAGAAGATAAAGGTGGTCGATATACCTCATATCATCAAAAAGTTTTTTCTCAAAAATTATCACGATGATTCGATACCCCTTTTCGCTTGCATTGATTTTTGCATCGTGATCATTTTTGCCAAATCCTGTCACTTCGCATAATTTTCCGTTCAGGCGCATCAAAAAACGACACACAGAACCTTTTTCTGTTTTCAGGTATTCGTTTTCAGTTTTGAAAATGTCATGCTTCCAGATTTCGGTCTCAAAAAAATCAACCGCTTCTTCCGCCCTTGCAAAAATATTCCCAGATTTTTCTGCCCCATCACAATCAAGAAGCGAAGTGTTATACATCATCGCACGATAAGCTTGCTGAATTTTGGCTAAATTCCAGTCCGAATCTACAGCGACAGCCCCTAGAATCGCCTCGAACAAATCAGCTTTTGCCTTAGAAGCATATTTTTCACAATTATTCCCGACCTTTATGAATTTCGTGAAACCCAATGCCCCGATTTTTTCTGCAAGGTGAGCGTTTTTTACGAGTTCAATGTCCATCTTGCAGAATTCACCGACGCTTTTTGAAGAAACAAATTCCCCCCTGCAATCCACCATGCCATATTGCTCATAAAAATCACGGATAACCGCAAAGTCCAGGATTCTGTCACCGAAAAATTCCAAAACCTCATTGTCCTTGGTACCGTTCATTACGGCCCAGCTTCTACGAGTAAAGGCCTGAGAAAGGAACACAGGATTTTTAAAAGTGTACCCGATTTTCGACTGTATTTTTTCCAATTGAGATTCTTTGAGCATAAAATCCTCCTTATAAAAACTCCGCGTTAACGGTCGTGCATGGAGGCAACATGCCTCCTTTGACCCAAGCCAGGAATTTTGGTCTTTTTTCAGCCTACGAGGATAATTATAAAACACCTATGGTGTCATAGAGCGTCACCGTGAAAAAAATTTCACTTTAAAAGCAAATGAGAAGCAAATAAGAATCAACTTGCTGCCAATTCGACCGACATAACGGACGAAGCGGTTCGCACTGCGGGGTCTCTTACCCCAAAACATTTTGTAATAATAGCATGTTTTATGGATTTTTACAGATTATTGCCAAATTCGTCCGTGGAGGTATCGGGTATTCTATTTTGAGTATGAGAACTCTTTCTTGATTTATATAAGCCGATAGCACAAAGAATACAAACAACAATAACTGCGATTCCTATAATAACCAGCCAATAGAATATTTGAAGAAAACCCCAAAACAAAAAGCCCGCAAAAAAAATGATTGCAATCAAGAACATACGCGCCCCCTTTGCGTGAGATAATTCATTTTAACACAGGGTTTGTGTCATAGAATGTCACTGTGATAAAATATTTTGAGAAATTCGTTAAAATTTAAGGAACTTCTCCCCTCTACTTTCCATACATCTCCAGCACCCGTGCAGCTTCCTCGGCAATCGCCTCTCTAAGCCACTCTGGTCTCACCACACGCACCGCAGTACCAAAGCCCATTACCCAGCTCCGTGCCTGCTGCTTTTGGTTCGTTTTGAAAATCAAAGTTACGCTTCCGTCTTCGTTCGTGCGGACTTGCTGGGCTTTGTGCCATTCGCGCTCGGTGATGTAATTGGCAAGGCTCGGTGCAAACAAAAGCTCGTATTCTTCGGGCGGCTCCGGGTTGTTCCAGATACCGAACGAGGGGTCGATGTGCTTTGAGAGAGAAAAATCGGCAGGAATTTCAAAGTGCGCGCCAGTCTCGGCAATGTCCTTGATTCGCGAAAGTGCGTAGATGCGGATATCGCTTGAATTGTGGTCAAAGCCGATTACATACCAGTTTCCTTTCTGGCAGATTACATGATATGGGTCAAAGATTTTTTGCTTGAAGTCGGGACTGCCCGCACTTTTGTAGCCAAAGCTTAGGACGGTGCGGATTTTTACGGCTCGGAAAATCGCGTTGAAAACTTTTTCTTTGATTTTTGGTAGCGGATCGGAGATGAAAAGAATGTCCTTGTTCAAAAAACTTGTGTCCACACTTACCTGCTCCGGCAAAAAATCCACGATTTTGGACATGATGTTTCTAAAAGAGCCTTCCAGAGGCGTGTTTTTGTATTGCTCAAGCAGGGGCAGCACCGTTGAGACCGTAAAAAGGTCCCCCTCGGTCAAAAGCACATTCTGAATCAAAAAAGTTGGGTCGGAGTAAAAATAGCCCTTCTTGATTTTGTCGTACTCGACAGGCGCGTTGTACCTGTCACGCAAAAATTCGACATCTCGCAGAATCGTACGGCGACTCACCCCATATTCGGCGACAAGGCTCTCGACCGAAGGAAAATCCCCCATGCGGATTTTTTTGTCAATCTGAAGAAGCCTGTGTGTCTTGAATTTGTCCTCGCGCTTATGTTTTTTTTCGTCCATAAGGATATTATAGCACTGTGACAGTGGATGTCACGTTTTTTTTAGAGTTGTCACATTTGGATTTTGAAACAAAAAATGATATTCTAAAAAAACGGAGGATAGATAAAATGAAAACTGTAAATGTCGTCGCCGCCATAATTTTTAGGGACTCATCTAACGGAACAAAGCAAGTATTTGCTACACAGCGCGGTTACGGAGACTACAAAGGATGGTGGGAATTTCCAGGTGGAAAAATTGAAAATGGAGAAACTCCAGAAGAAGCCCTCGTTCGTGAAATTCAAGAGGAGCTTGCGACAAAAATCACGGTAAAAAACCTCATAGATACAATCGAATACGACTATCCCACATTCCATCTTTCTATGCGTTGCTATGCTTGCTATGTTGAAAGTGGCAAACTGGAACTTCTGGAACATGAGAACGCGGCATGGCTCGCAAAAGAAAATATTGGCTCTGTAAAATGGCTTCCAGCCGACATAACGATTTTGGATAAAGTCTCTAAATTATTGTAAAAATTTTTAAATTGGCAACTGGATTATTTTTAGTTGCCAATACAAAAGTCTAAGAGGAAATAAAAAAGCTCACCGTTTGGTGAGCTTGTAGAGCGGCAGAAGGGAGTCGAACCCTCGTCTTCAGCTTGGAAGGCTGAGATAATAGCCGTTATATGACTGCCGCAT
>CADCRJ010000351.1 GCA_902803735.1 uncultured Spirochaetaceae bacterium | reverse complement strand
CGATGCTTGAAATAGCGGTGTTCGCTTCCTGCAACATCTCGGACTGCTCACCAATCTGCTTGATACGCTCGTTTACGTCGTTCTGCTTGTTAACACCTGTATGGGCATTTGATGAAAGTTCCTCGAAAGATACTGCCATTTTGTCAACGGAAGAGGTTACAGAGAAAATGTTTCCAATCATCTCTTCTACAGCGGCAGAAGCCTGTGTTACGCCAGCACTCTGACTCTCAATCATGTCGTCCAGCTGGGTGATGCTCTCGGCGATTGTGTCAACGGCATCTGCGGTCTGATGAACACTCGCATTCTGCTCCTGTATCTGGGAGCCTATTCCATTTATATTGGCAATAATCTGATTAATCGACTCAGATACATTATCCGTGCTGTCTGCAAGCTGGGCACCAATTCTTGGCATAGCATCGGAAGTGCTCTTTACGCTTGCTATTACGCCGCGAATCTTTTCTATCGTTTTGTTAAAATAGAGACTCAAAAGTGCAATCTCATCGTTGCCTTTTGCTCGAAGACTTACAGTAAGGTCTCCCTCGCCTTCTGAGATATTCTTCAAATTGTCCGTTATTCCAGAAAGCGGATGAACAAAGAATCTTATAGTGAATATTATGAACAGAATACTTGCCCCGACAACTATACAGATACTAAGTACAATCTGAGATATAACTACAGTTTTAAAATCTTTTGTAAGTTCTTTCTGAAGCACCTCTCTCGCTGCATCAATTTCATCGATGTAGTTTCCTGTTCCAACGACCCATTGGAACGGCTTGTAAGGAGCTGTGTAAGAACGCTTTGGCTGGGGCTTGTCAGAGCCGAATTTAGGGTATTTAAAATCAACGTAACCACCGTTATCTGTCTTACCAATCTCGATGAAGTCACGGACCATGTGCTTTCCGTCTTCGTCCGTCCAGTCAAGTCGGTTAGTGCCTTCTACAGCAGGCTTTGGGGGTAAAAGAATATTTACACCGTCAAACGTATCAATCCAAAAATAGCCTTCTGTTCCGTAGCGTAAGCCACGAACAATCTCCTTTACCGCATCCTTGCGCTCTTCAAGAGAAAATCCCTGTGCCTTGTACAGCTCATCGTAAGTCTTAAGAAGCGAACATACGTTATCGACCTGCCATTTAATCTTCTCGTCATAGCCTTGCAACATCAGGTGCTGCTGGCTGTCCACGGAATTCTTTTGCTGCCGAGCCATATTAACAAGCGTAATAACCGTATAAGTTAAAGAAACCGCAAGCATAAGCCCTGTTGCAACGATACCCATTTTAAGTTTTAAACTTACAAATCTTTTATTCCCAATCATAACCGCCATTGTTTTCTCCTTCATAAAAACAAAGACATTTTTAGATAAAGATATTATAATATAAAAAACATATATTTCAAACTTTTTTTTTCAATGGGACTTATGGGCAAAAAAAATCAGGATATAGCTTCTATTTTATACCAGCTTCAGAAATTCCCTGTAATTTGAGTCATCATAAGGCGGACAATAAACCGCAAACTCAATAACCTTGAACACTTTAGAATATTTTTTTGCGAGGTTCATCATCACTTTGGCGACTACGGCAGGATTATTACAGAAAGCACCGCAGCCGAACGCCCCAAGAACGAGCACGTCTACTTTCTCTTGCACGGCGACATCGAAAATACGGGAATCACGCTTTTCGTGCAAAGCTTCAAGCTCGTTATCATTGAGAATAAGGCGATCGTCTCCATCGCCTGAATTAAATGAATTGCTCGGTCTCTCACGAAGATTTGGGGCAGCACAGGTAATCACATCGACATCGTACCAACAGCTTTCATCCATCGTCTCAGGTTTTGTCGTATCAGTCTTAAAGACGGTAATATTTTTAGTGTAAAGAATATCATCATTGTGGAGCGGATCGTGGCTGCGGCGATGAGGCGTATAAAACCTCTTCCAGTTTTGGTCTGTATTTAGAGTAAAATAAAGCGTCGAGACACGGCAAAGACACTCTTCCTGAGCACCAGCACCGTTCACGACCCCGCCGCCAGGATTCGACGCGGAGGCAAAATTAAGCACACAGACTTTATCGCCTTTTCCAGCATAGGTCTGAGCCGCCTCAAAAGTGCGTTTTTTGCTTACAACAATTTTTGCTTCATTTTCAAACCTTGCGATTTTGCTTCCGTCAGGAACGGAGTCCTTTTCACGAACAAAAAACTGGCTTTCACAAGATTTTTGAATGCTATCCTTTAGTCTCGCTGATTTTTCGCTCAAAGCAACGGTATCTTTAAAAACGGCAATATTTTCATATCTTCCCATAAATTTCACATTCCTTAATTATTCTCAAAGTATTGGCAGCAAAGCGATTTTAAGCCATACTAGCGTGTCAAAGAGCCACTTGAATTTTATTTCTCCAGCTGTTCCTCGCTGATTTTTTTGGCTTTTCGAGATTCTCTTACACGCCGCTTGATTTTTGCTTTTTCTAGCCACTCTAATACTGCGTAATCCGGATTATCTGCGTCACACATTTCATCAATCTCTCGCCTTGATTTTTGTGCAAAAAGCTTTTTTAGCGTCCAATGAATGCTTCTCGACATTTGTTGCTCCTGTTATCTCATAAAAAGTATATAAGCTTTTCTTCCATTTGTCTAAAAATTGTCCAAATCGATGTCCCCTGTGTCATCTGGAAGCAGGACAAGGGAATTTCCGGAAGCTGATTTTCCGTCTGAAATTATTTTTTTCCATGTCAAATTGTGATTTTTGACATAATCATCGAAAAACTGTTTTCCTGCTTTGGAATTAACGTGCTCGATGAAGAAATCAGGGATTTCAAGTCCGTATTTCACCGCGTATTTCCACGTGTCCCTGTCCCAGCAATAGGTGCCGTCAGTGTAAATATACGGTCCCAGCAATTGCATCTCAGGCTTGAACGGATGGGGATAAATTCCTGGGCTCATAAGATAGGCGTTTTCCGTTTTCAGATACTTGATGACGTCCACATCGATTTTTTTGTCTTTTTTGATGAAATCGTATATGCTTTTTTCCCCGAACAGCAGTTCTTTGTAGGGAGTTATGCTTATCAGTCCTTCCATTCCGCAAAAATATCCCTCAATCCCAGTATTTGTACGTCGTAAAGCCTTCTTTCCAGTTTGTTTCATCGACTTCGACCTCGCTGATGTAAAAGCCCTCGGTTTTGTCCGCGTCAATCATCTCTTCGGTGACTATGTCGGGGAAGTCGCGGAAGCCCGGTTGTGTCCGCAATTCCGCCACCGCGCGCTCTGCTTTTTCCGTTGAGGAATACACGCCGATGAACTTGATGTCCTCCACGTCATCATACAAAATGTGCAAATGTTCCAGCTTGTACAATGTCATTTTCTGCTACTCCACGACCGTGCCGACATCAACGCTTTTGTTCACCGCAGCCCGCAAGACTGAGCAAAATAAACGCAAGCAAAATGCTTTTTCTAAGATTCACAAAATTCTTCATCTTTTTCTCCGTTATTATTTCATTGCGTCGGCTTTTTTCTGGTGTTCCGCCATAATCGGGTTCCAGTAATCGTGATACTGCTGCTCGTATTTTGAGCCTTTGGCAGAAACGCCAGCTTTTATGAAATCACTTGCAGTCTGAGAGGCAGAAACTGTATGCTCAAACTCTGCTGAATAATAATAATCGCTGTTCAAATGTTTTTTGCTTCCATACTGCTCGTCTATTTCAGTAAATTTATCGAGCACAGAATACCTGTCGGCTTCAGAATAATCATTCAAATATAAAGACACAGAATCCATATTTATGTCATTTCCGATAAAAGCCCAGCCTGTGCAGATTCTTTTTACTCCTGAAGGCAAGTTCGTTTCATTATCTAATATTTCATAAGAAAACTTGTTTTCGCTTATGTCCAGAATCTTTACTTTCTCAGAATAAGTCCGTAGAACAGAATCATATTCAGAATCATCAGAAAAAAACTCCCATTCATACTGTTTTAACTCAAACAGGACAGTATCAGAAGAAAGCACTTCATAGTTTCCATTAATAGATGTTTTATCCTGTATGAACGCATAGTAATTATTTTGGGAAAAACATGTTATACCAAAATAATATTTATCATTAAGTTGATTTAAGATATCTTTCCAGTCGTATTCATCAATCTGTTTCCATGTCCAAAACGATGTCAGATAGTTTTTAAGCTCTTCTTTTGTGCGTAGCTTTTTGAATTCACCCTTCTGTTTACTCAAATATCCCCCGAAAACCCATCCGTATTCTGGTTCTAACCCTTTCCACTCGTAGCGCGGAATCAGGATTTCCACCCACGGAGCAGTAATTCCGTCTATCGTTTCTTCACGCCCAATCGCCACGACTTTGACAGGAAGCCTGTACCGGAGTGCGCAGAGCCTGTTTGACTTGAGCGAAGGCTTATCCCGAACACGTAAGCCTTCCTCTGAATCCACATACATCGTGTCAATGACCTTGCCGTTTTGGTAAAATCGGGATTTGTCTGCAAAAGTTGATGTTACAGTAAAAAGCAAAATAAACGCAAGCAAAATGTTTTTTCTAAGATTCACAAAATTCTTCATAAACTCACCCCAGTCTGTTTTTGTTTTTCATCTGTCAATGTAAGTCTTCGCCCTCGGACTCGCAGTCGGAGCGAAGCTCCTTGAAGTCGGTTCCGTTCCAAGTGTAAGTAGTCCATCTTTTTGTTCGGTACCGCAACTCTCCGTCCCGCCATTCCTCGCTTTTGCCAATATACCGCACGATGTTATTTCCAGGGAATTCAAGCTCCTCGGTTCTCAAATACATATACGCGGCACCTTCCATGTCGCCTTCGCTCTCAAGAGTCAAGAAATGCCTGAGTTTTCCGCCCGAAAAGTAGAAGTACCTTTTCTTGCTTTCGCCAGAGCCTGCGTCGCCAAAGCCTGATGAGACGACAAGAAAGCAGACTGCGGGAGAAAGCCCCTCGCCGCGGACAAAACTGTAGTATGAGTATCCGCCGAAGCCGATGATTTCCCATTTCTTGAACCATTCCGTGAAGTCCACGGGCGTCCGCTTTCCCCCGTCGATAATCACGAAGTCCCTGTCCAGGTTGCCGCCGCTCATCTTGTACTCGCAAATCGGCGTGTCCTTTGAGTGGCAGACAGTCAGGCAGGCGAAAATCTCCTTCCTTCCATCAAAGTCGATGTCGAACGAAACCTGCTTTGTCGAAATGTATCGGGCACAAACATAGCCCTCGCCCTTTGCACAGGAGATTTTATACCACGGCGACCACAGCCCCTCGGCAAGAATCCAGTCCCAGTCCTTCGAATATTCCGTTATCTGAATCTTGTCGCCCGTGTTCAGCTTGAAGAGCTTTTTGCCATTCAGATTCGGCTCAGAGCGGACGTTCACGCTGTCATCGATGACAAAATGCACACCTCTATACTCTGGGTCTCCGTTTCTGTAGTCAATGTCGATGGCAATGAAAAGTTTCTCATCTTCCGCAAAAGCTGATGTTACAGTAAAAAGCAAAATAAACGCAAGCAAAATGCTTTTTTTCAATTTTTTCAAATTCACAAAATTTTTCATAAAATTCCCCCACGCCTACTTTTGTTTCTAGTTCTGCTCGGTTTGCTTTTTCAGCAGTTTCTCAAAATAACCGTTTGGCTCAAACACAGACTTGCTGTAATCGTACTGCGGCGGAAATTGGTCACTTCCAAAATGTATTGCCGAAACGCACGGGTCTTGGAATTTTGTGCCAGCGTAAAAATCCAAAAACTTGATTCTGACTTTTTTCACGGGCTTGGGCAGATTTATGCTCGTGAAGTTTATGCTGTCTTTGATTATGTATTTTCCAAGGCTTTCAGAGCTATCCAAATCGAAAACCTCAATCGTTTTTGGGCGGGCATTCTGCTTCCAGAGGTGCTGCCGCTCCAAATCCACGAAGCCTGGCAGAATGTGAACCGTGGTCGCCTCGAACTGTAGCTCAAAATCGATGTGCGGATTTTTGTCCTTCTTGATGTCTGGCACCCACGGCTCGCCGAACGTCCTGAAAAAATACGGAGATTCCTTTTCCTTGCCCAGATTCAGCACGTTCTCCGCCGCGTAGACGATTTTCTTGCCCCGCACAACCTCGGTCAGCTCGGACGATGCCTTTATCTCATCAACGCAGCCGTAAACGCGCTTATAAAGCTCGATGGTTTCTTTTCTGTTGTCGCGCGAAAAAGCGTAAGCAGGAATAATGTCGCCGTTCAAGTCAAAAAAGTATAGGTCTGTGCTGTGCTGTCTGTACGGATTTTCGTTCAAGTGCAAAAAAGCGTAGCCGTGCTCGTTCACAATCTTTTCGGGGCGTTTGTCTTCCCAGAGCTTTTGGTCATAGCCCAAGACATAGATTTTGTCTTTGTAGACGAACAAAGCTGTTTCAAGGTCAAGCTCCACAGAAAAATTGTCTTTGTCATAATCGAAACAAAATGCTCCAGCTGAAATCAAGCCCAACAAAATCATTGCGATTATTTTTTTCATCTCACATCTCCTGCACAAAAGTTCCAGCTCTTCCACGGGCAAGCATATTTCAAATTATTTTTTCATCGCTTCCTTAAGGATTTCATAGCTCTTTTTGTATTTTTCTCCAAGTTTTCCCCTGAAGTTTTGAGCTTCACGGCTGCATATATCAAGGGCTGTATCTCCGTTCTTATCCCTTACGTTCACATCGGCACCATGCTCAACGAGATACTTAAGTTTCTGATGCTTTGTAAGGCAATAAAAGAGGCAGTTTGCCCCATCATTGTCTTTTTCATTGATTTTCGCTCCGTTTCTGAGGAACATTTCAAGATATTCGGTCGTGTCTAATTCATTCTGGCAGACGAGCATAAACGGAGTCTCGCCGCGCTTGTTTTTGCCGTTTATCGGAACCTTCTTCTTTTTGAGAAACTTGAGCATTTCTTCGTCAAAGCCCT
>CADCRJ010000350.1 GCA_902803735.1 uncultured Spirochaetaceae bacterium | reverse complement strand
CTGATTTTCATTTTTGCGAACACAGTAAAAGCGATTATAAGGAAGGTTCCAGTTCCTGGCCCATAAAGCCCGTCATAAACACCGATTATAAGCGCGGAAATCATAATCACGAAAAAAGTCTTTCTGGTACATTTAAACTCCTCCGTTTCGCTAGTTTTGAAAATCCGCTTGTTCAGGACGCAGAAGGCGGCGACAGGAAGAACCACGAGCAGCATTGACTTTAGAACTCCCTCATTTACAAGGAGGGAAAGCTTCGCTCCTATTGAAGAACCAAGAAATCCGCAGAGCACGGAGGGCACGGCGAGCTTTGCAATCACGAGTTTTTGCTTTATAAAGCGGATTGTCGCCAATGCCGTCCCAAAAGAGGACGAAAATTTATTCGTGGCAATGGCAGTATGGACAGGAAGCCCTGCAAAAAGATAAGCCGGAAGCGAAATCAGACCGCCGCCGCCAGCAATTGAATCGACAAAGCCCGCTAAGAACAGCATGGGGCACACAATGACAAAACTAAGAGCAGACATACCATCATTCTACCGTAAATACAAAAAAACAAGCAACGCCCTTTTTACATGACAAGCCCATGTGGAAAATAAAACGAAATCCCTGTATTATATATTCACATACACACATCCGCGAATGTGCACATGTAAAAAGGAGAATCCAATGGCAGAGATTTTTGATACTGAAAAAACAACCCTATGGGAATGCATAGACAAGAGCGTTACGAATGCGGTTATCCCCGCTGGCATTGAAATTATCTGGGACGAAGCGTTTAGGCTCTGCGATTCGCTTAAGTCCGCGGTAATTCCTGACAGCGTCACAGAAATTCGGCGCAAAGCGTTTATGAACTGCAAGAACCTGTCATCGGTGACAATCGGAGCTGGCGTACAAATAATCTACCCGTGGGCGTTTAAAGGCTGCGACTCGCTAAAATCAGTAGAATTCGCTGGCACAATGGAACAGTGGGACGCAATCCAAGGTAAGGACGATCTTTTTTGCGAAGTCGTGCCAGCGACGAGCGTAAAATGTGCGGACGGCGTTTGGCAAAAGCCTTTAGTTTTGGTGGAGCACGGCATTGCTGTTCGTTACCTTGATTATGCGGCAGAAAGCGCGGAAATCCCTGATGACATCACGAAGTTCAGCAAAAAAGCGTTCCGCAGCTGCAAAGACCTGCGAACGATAAAACTTGGCGACAACATCAAGGAATTGCCGTCAGAAGCATTTACTGGGCTGCCAGAAAACTTTGAGATTATCTGCTCGGAAAACAGCACAACCTACAAGACGCTAAAAAAAAGCCCAAGGCTCCGCGAACACGTCAAATCCCTTGCAAAAGAAGACGCAAAAGACAAGAAAATCGCGCAGCTTCAGCAGGCTACGGCAGATGGTCTAATCACATCCCTTTTTGAGAAAAAGTCGGACTGCAATGTTTTTACAATCAACGCCACAAAGAACGCGACAACCGTCCTTGTCCGAACAGGAGCAAACTCCGCCGTGTTCAAGCTGGGAGCGGATTGCTCAAAATGGCTCGGCAAAGCTAAAACTTGCATTGACGCCATGCAGGACAGCTCAAAAAGCGGCGCGGAAATCTATGAGGTTATAAAAAGCACAAATCTCCCGCTCTCATCAATCCCAAAAAAAATGCAGAAGGATCTCAAGCTGAAAACTGACGCTGATGACAATTTGCGTCTGTTCTGCAAAGGCGAGGTGAATGAGATTTTCCCAGAAAACACTAAGACAGTAGAGCTTTTTGGCAGTATGCAAATCGGATGTTTCGCGTTCAATTACTTTAAGGATCTTTCATCGGCGGTAATTGGCGAGGATGTGACAAAAATCGAATGGAACGCGTTCAATAGGTGCAAGCAGCTCTCAAAGCTGGAGATTTCTAGCAGCGTTGAGGAAATCGGAAGAATAGCGTTTGAAAAATGCTCCATCGAAGAGTTTTCTCATCCATGCCTTTATATAAAAAACGGTCTGGCGATTAAAGACGACAAGGTTTTGTATTTGGCGGCAAACAACAAAACAGAAATCGTCATTCCAGACGGAATTACAGAAATCGAAAGCGAGGCTTTTAGGGAATGCCTAAAGCTTTCGTCGATTGCAATTCCCAAAAGCGTCACAAAGATAGGATACAAAGCATTTGATGTAGGCTGGTTCAAGGACAGATCTTCGCTTAACTCGATCGTATTCGGCGGAACTGTTGCAGAATGGCTGTTGGTAGAGAAGGGAGACTCATGGAATGAAGGAGTTCCCGCAAAGTTCGTAAAATGCTCTGACGGGAAAGCGTCGCTATAAGCAAAAAAACATACAACAGAGGTACTTTAATTGCAGAATAAGAAAATTTTATCTTTTGAAGGCTTAAGATTCATAATGATAATGATCATCGTGCTGTCACACTTTGAATTCTTACAGCGTTTGCCAGATATCGGGGAATTCTATCTTAAATATTTGCATAATGCCGTGATTGCGGTGGATTTCTTTTTTCTCTTGTCAGGATTCGGCATGATGCTGGGAAGCCTCGCAAAAGTCCCTGAGGAGGAACTGTCCGCTCCGACAATCCAGGCGTGCTTCAGATACGGAATAAGGCATATACGGAAGATTTATCCTCTGTATCTTGCGACAATGATATTCTCCGTTCTCGCAAAGTTCGCCTACGCAATATACGACTCAAACTTCACGGTCTCTTACATAGCGCACGAGGCGGTAAAAATCGTAGTGAACGTCCTCCTGCTCCAGTCAATGTCGGGCATGATGTTCTTCATAACATACAATCTTGCCGCATGGTTTTTGTCAACGCTCTTCTGCATTTATCTTGTCTCGCCGCTCTTGATATGGGTTCTCAGAAAAATATCGCGGACAAACCTTACTCACATTCTTTTAGCCGTAGCGAACATAGCCATGGCCGTAATTCTCGCCGTCGCATTTGAGAAAGTCGAGGCGTTCTCAAAAAGGCTCCCTGGTCCTGACATTGATAATATGGTATACGTAAGCCCGTTCAGAAGGGTGTTCTACGTGCTTTTGGGAATGAACCTTGCGATGATATTCCACGGAATAAAAAGCTCTGGGGCTGTGATTTCTGGTAAAATTCTGAATATTGCCGAGGCTACTGTCTCTTTGCTGGCTCTGGCGTTTTTCTTTGCACGGAATTCATTCCCAAGGGGAGTGTATCTGTACGCAATTGACATGGTGCTCTGTGCCATTCTTGTTTTTACATTTGCTTTCGACGGTGGCCGCATCTCGGCTTGGCTCAGTAAGCCCGCCATGCAGAGGCTGGGACGCGTTTCCATGTATATTTTCCTTGTCCATTACCCAATCAGGCTGTATTTTAGCAGGCTCGTGTCAGATTTATTCGAGAACAGCCTGCTGACAGCCGTGTTGTTCATAGTCTTTATTATGACTACCACAGTTTTAATCACAGAAATACTGTACAGAAGAGATTTAAGAAAATTGCCACAAAATCCGTCTTGAACAAGCGTAAAATTTGCCAGCTTTCCGTAAATCTGGCGGGAAAAAGCTTGCTTTTTGTATCGGAAACGCTTTTCCGCTTTGCCGACACAAGCTTTTTGCTCGGCTCAGGCTTTTTCCCCTTGCCGATGCTCACTTTTGGTCAAATCCACGCCTCGGCACTTTGCCGATGCTCACTTTTGGTTAACCCCATGCTTCTGCAACTCGCCGATGCTCACTTTTGATTAAATCCTTGCTTCGGCAATTTGCAGAAGCCCGCTTTTTACTCAGGACGGGCTTTTTCCGATTGCAAAAGCGAAACTTTTACTCGGCTCTTCGTTCGGCAGGAGGAATTTACAGGGATTTTGTGAATTCCTCTTAAAAAACAGAGGGAAAAAGCCTTCCTGACAGTTTTTTAAGAAAGAATCGTTCGGTTTATGGCTGCATTTCATCTTGCATTTCATCTTGCATTTCATCTTTTTTAGTGATTTTTGTGTATCTCACCGTCAGAAAGCGGCATCTCATCAAAAACTAATTCCCAAGCCGGCGGGCAAT
Source organism: uncultured Spirochaetaceae bacterium (assembly GCA_902803735.1). Taxonomy (GTDB): domain Bacteria; phylum Spirochaetota; class Spirochaetia; order Treponematales; family Treponemataceae; genus Treponema_D. The sequence continues at coordinate 2,091 of CADCRJ010000350.1, read as the reverse complement.
GGCTTACACTAATTCCGCCTGGTTACGGCAGGCAAAAGTTTAAGACGAATGTCGAGTTTCAAAAAGCAAATAAGCAGAAATCAACTCCCAGCGGGAACCCATCCCAAAAAAAGGCTTCCGCGCTGCGCTTGTGCAGAATTTTTTTCGGGCGTGGAACCCCGCTTCCGTTGATTTCTGCGATTCCTATCAAAACTCGACATTCGTCCTTTAAAAATATTAGTTTTCAATTAGTTTCTTAAATGCCAGCCCTAATGTAAGGGGGGATTTTTATGATCAAAAATATGAAGAACAATGGATTTTATGAGATTTACAACAAATACGGACCGTTGGTATTGAGACGCTGCCGGGCTTTGCTCAAAGACGAGGATTTGGCTCGGCAGGCGGCGCAGGCAGTCATCATCCATATAATGGACAGCCCGATTCAGATAAAGGAGCTTTGCGCGGGGCTATTTTACGACATGGCGACAATAATTTGCTATGAGAAGAGCGTGGACGGCAAGCTTGGAACAAAATCCTTTGAGAAGGATTCTTTTACGGCCTAGCTTCTGCTCATAAAAAAGCTTAAAAAAGGAAGTTTTTTATGATTCAAAATGTAAATAAACAAAAAAATACAGAGAACAGACAGATTTACTCAAACACAAGCCTTATCAAGGACTTGTTCTTTACGGCGCAGCTCTCGCTTTGCATGGCCTCCGTAATGCCTAAATGTAAGAAGGAAGATAATGACATAACCGAAAGGAATCTTATGACGGTCACAGCGTAAATACGATTTCTCATCCATAGGCAGACAAATTTATCACTAGACAAAACTCCTTTTGTATTGATAATAAAGAGCCAGAGGAAATCTATGTCTCTTTACAATATTCTGCTCGCAATTCAATACATAAGCATTGCGCTCATGCTTTCTATGTGCGCATATATTTCCAAAAAATGGTCGAAGCCTGCCCATGGACGACTTTTCTTTTACACGATAGTCACGCTGGTGAACAATGCCGGCTATCTTGCGCTCATGCAGGCTCAGACGGAGAGGGAAGCCGTGCTTATCTGGCAAATTATTTACATCTGCCGCGCATGGATTCCTTACGCGCTGTTTATTTTTGTCCTTGATATTTGCTCGGTAAAAAAAAGAAAGACGCTTGCAAACGTCCTTGCCACCGTCCACGTCCTTACATACGTGATGGTGCTCACGATGAGATTTAACCCGCTGTTTTACAGGTCGTACACGTTCGTAAACAGCGGGCTTTTCCCTCATCTCGTCTTCAAATACGGAATCTGGCACATTCTCTACGATTGTTTGATTCTGAGCTACATCATAATTGGCGTGCGGCTCCTTATTCTTTCGACAATAAAGGAGCAGAAGCCTCGCAAGAAGAAGCAGTTTTTGTTCGTGACGCTGGCCGTAATCAGTATCTGCTCGTTCTGGATGAGCGGGCTGCCGCATATCATCCCGGACTATGATATGAAGACGCTTGGCTATACAGTAGGCGCAATTTTCTTCTTTATCGCGATTTTCTGCTACGACATTCTGGACGTAAAGAATGTTACGGAGGCTGTAGTCGAGCAGAAAGAAGAGAAGAAGGACAACACGCCAAAAATAGAGGGATTTGGCGACCATGACAGCCGGGTCAAGATTTCTCTCAATGAGGTTCTTTATTTTGAGGCTGATGCGGAGCAGGTTTTCGCATACACAAATGAAGAAATATACAATATAAAGATGAGACTGTACCAGGTGGAGGAAATCTCGCAGGTTGCGGGCATAATCCGCGTGTCCAAGTCTCATCTTGTTAATGTTAAAATGATACAGTCGGTGCGTCCAGCCTTGAACAGCCGTCTTTACGCGAAAATGCCGAACGGCGAGGAAATTCTCGTAAGCCGCAAATACGCGCCCGTGCTAAAGAATGCAATCGCCTGACTGTACAGTATGGAAGTAAAATGAAATTAAAATATACTATAAAGAATGCGGCGAGATTGCCCGCGCTCTTTTTAATATTGTTTTTTGTCTCGTCGCCATCTTTTGCACAGGACGGCGAGCAATTCAATCTTTGGGGCAGTAAGACAGTCTTTGCCCTTGACCCGCTTATGGACGGCTTG
>CADCRJ010000349.1 GCA_902803735.1 uncultured Spirochaetaceae bacterium | reverse complement strand
TCAGCCAAATCCGCACATACAGACCCAAGTACAGAGGCAAGCATGACGATAAGAGAAGCAAAACTTCTTGTAAAGCCCAACAAAAAGACCTGTAGCAAAAGAAGCACGAACACGCACAGCATCTCTGAACGCACGGACGGCGACAGATACATGAAAGGTCCGAGGGAAACGTATTTGTAAAGCTCTTTTTTATTGTTCATAAAACTTCTCCTTCAGCAACTTCATAGTCTGATATAGCGAAATGCGAGACGGACAGACTGCATTACAAAGACCACACTCAATACACAAAACAGAAGCTTCCAGCACAGACTCTTCGTTTAAATCCGATTTGAAGACACGGTAAATATTACCTGGCCACAAATGTATTGGGCAAACCTTGCGGCAAAGACCACAACGCACACAGGTTTCTGTAAACGGAACAGAAACCTCTGAAGCTGGCAAAAATGCAACCGACTTAACGTCTTTAGATATAGGCACATCAAGGCTTCCAACAGAGAGACCTGTCAAAATGCCATTCACTACAATTTTTGCAGGAGGAATTTTGAATCCTCCGCACTGGTCAATGAGCATCTGCAACGTTGTACCAGCCTTTACCATAAAGACCCCTGATACATTTAGACACTCACCACAAACATGTACATAGCAGTCTATCTCAGGAATACCGAGAACAATCGCCCTGTATGCATGAAAAGCGGTAACGCTATCAATGAAAAAATCTCTTACGCCAAGATTGTCAAATTTATCTTTATAATTTTTTCTTATTGCAGAGACAATATCATGCATAGTCCCATAAGGATAATGCTTTGTATTTACAGGAACAGTAAATACTCCAACGCTAGAATCAAAATATTCCTGTATCTGCTCAAAATTCAACGGACATTGCTTATCATGGACAAAAACAACAGATTTTGCATTAATTGTCTTTGCAATTATTGAAGTTCCCTCAACAACCTCGTCAAAATAACGTTTAGCAATAAAGCTTTCCGTCACACGGCTTGGGTCTTCATCAAAAAGGCGAACGACAATCGAAACGTCATTTCTCTGAGAAGCTTTTTTTAGTTGCTCGTAAAGGGACACAGCACCATTAAATGTGTTAACAACACCAGAATTCTTTAGCATCTGAGCAAGAATCGTGGAATCATACATCCACCAGTCATTGCGCTCTATTTTTCTGCCTGTAAAAGAAAAAGAGCCATCAAGCTGGATTTTTGCAGTTTTTCCTTGCTTGCCGTTAGCATACTGCCAAACACAAATTTCCTTTACAATACCAGGAATGGAGGAATGTACGTAAGAATTCGCACATCTGGCAATAACTTGCCCTTCTTTGACCCTCTCATTCTCTTTAATCGTACACTCAACAAATTCATCGCTTCCCTGCTGCAATGGAACGAAAGCCACAGACGGCATAAATCCGTTTACAACAGAAGAAAAATCATTTTTATCATCAGATATGAAATCAGATGCTAAGACCATACTTTTTTCGCCCTATTATATAATATCCAGCAAGAAATGCCGGAACAAGAATAAAAACAAGAAGTATAAGCCCGCTGAATTTTTCAGAGGCAGTTCCTGAACTTTTTGAAAATCCGAATTGCACATTCTTACCCTGCTTCAAAAGCAATTTTTCAATAGCAGGATAATCAAAGCCCTCTATAGTGGCATATATAGAGTCTCTGAAAGCATCATCGTATGTATAAACAGGGGTTGAGATTTCCTCAATCCGCCCGTCATTTTCAACATAATCATCCATAAACACACTCTCCCCCTCTGTAGGAGCGGGATTAAAACTCTCACCGTAACGGCGGTAAGGGAAAGTGACTGTATTCCAGCACCAGACTGTAAAATCATCAATAGACGGAAGTTTTGCTTCCTCTGAATGTACAGGAGCTGGCAATGCAGGTCTAGTAGAAGAAACGGTTGGATGCCCTATTTTACCGACAGAAAATGAAGCAAAAAAGAGGATTGAAACAAAAACCGCAAGTCCCATCATAAGGCGTACTCCAGTCCGTCCCATAATAGGAATCATTTTTGAGTTACGTATATAAACTGGGTTGAATACAAAGCGAACCTCTTTCTTATCCTCGTAACAATTGAATAAATAGAGCACACAAAAAGAAGCGGCAGTCGCCAGTATATAGAAAAAAGCATTTGACGGTGCTGATAAGAAAAGCAACAACACAGGCAAAAGCATAAGCGAAATCACATAAAATGAGTTCAAGAAGGTCTTTACAAAACCTGTCCGCCGCCAAATTCCATTAAGCAAGAACAGACCAAGCAGATTCATACAAGAAGCCGCTGCGACTGTGTACAAAGGTCTGGAAAAAGCGAACAAAAGCAAATATGCTGAGCCAGCCACAAACACCAGCTTTTTTCGAGCAAAAATAAAGCAAACAAAACAAAAAAACAGGCAGAAAAGTGGCGGAATCCATGGCATGGAACTTTTTCCGTCCGTACCAGCCTTCGTATTCTGAAAAGCTGCCAATTCTCGCAAGGATTTGTCCAAAGCAGACGAATAAGCTTCCGGCACATAAAAAAGCGAGAGCGTATGAGTCTCATCAGTAAAGAAAGCACCGCGTCTAGTAAGATATGAATCCGCCCCTTGCAGCTGAACAGGGCTGAACTGCGACACGACAGGAATTCGCTGGGAATTGCGTGAAATCACATTTCGGCAACCATTCTTCTGCAAAATAGCGAGAACGGCATTTTCAGAAAGTTCTTGTGAAGACACGTAAAGAACCTGATAGCCCTTCCATAAACGGCTGACAGGAACGGTTCTGAATGCAGTCAGAACGACAAAAGCGAGGATACATATAATAAACGAAATAAATACAGGCGTACGGAATTTCATGCTCTACAAAACCGAGAAACCAACACCAATAAAGAATCCAAGCAGGCTTCCCACGAAAACTTCCATCGGTGTATGACCATCGACTTCCTTTAATTTTTGATATTCTTTATAAAGTCCTTTCTCACGCAAGAACTCTCCAATCTCATTTATCCGTTTTGCATGAATTCCATTTGCCCGTCTAACGCCAACAGCATCACGAATTGTGACAAGATAAAAACAGAGTGACAGGAGAAAAACATCAGACGTGATTCCTGCGTGAAAACCAATCATCGTACAGATACAAGCAACAAGGGCCGAGTGCGAAGACGGCATACTGCCAGTCCGCCAGAACAAAAGCTCAAAAAGCTCTGACAAGCTGTGTATTCTACCGGAAAAAAGTTTTATGACAGTCTTTATGAACTGTGCACACAACCAGCTAAAGAGGCAAGCTAAAAACGCAGGGGTTGTTAGTAAATAATGAAGTTGTTCACCGGCAATAAAATTCATTCTTATATATTAGCAGTCTAAATGCTTTTATTCAATGAGTTTGTGCACAGTTTGT
>CADCRJ010000348.1 GCA_902803735.1 uncultured Spirochaetaceae bacterium | reverse complement strand
TTTTGTCATTTTTTTTGCTTCTTCCTCAGAAATTGCACCTATATTTTTACGAGTATGGTCAAGAGTGCCCGGCTCATATCGGGCTTCAGGTCTTTTTGGTGATGAATAATCTGCCATATCTATCCTTCTTTTCTAACTGTTACAATCGCATCATTTGATTTTTTGCGATTCCCTCAAAATTATGCAACGTTATAGTTTCATTATCCTTCGTTTTTATAAAACCTTCAAATGTTCCGAGTATTGTATGTATCTGTGCATGAAAAATAAGGAACGTCATATCTCTAAAATGGTCTGAGCTTGGCGTAAAAGTCAAATCTACCATATTCTCAAAATCCTGAATAATCCATTTATTTTTCAAACCAAACGGGTGAGTTATCGTAACAGGTGGAAGCGGCGTGCAAACTCCGTCTACGGCTATAAAATTTGAATTCACTTTGTCCGTATCAACTTGATTTTCCTGTGTTGAGAATATCTCAAAAGAAAAGTGCTTGCCGTCAGAAATTCCCGTTGAAAAAACAGCCTCCGCATGTGAATACAAGTTATGATATACTCGGCTTATGCTCAAGATTGCCTGCCCTGTAGTGTCTTCCATGGTAGTCTCGCTTGAAGTCTTTGTCTTGCTCAATGACAGAGAGCCACGGATGGTCGGCGTTACAGAATAGTTTGCCCAGCAACGGCTCTTTGTCGGCGCAGGAACAACAGTCAGAACCTCATTGATTCCAGGTTCCTTAAAATGTGCCAGGAAGGCTGCCTGTGCTGATGGACGGGCTGCGTCACCCTTTAAGTTGAAAATTAACGATATTCTGTCTCTTTTATGGTCCCAGCTAATACGAATATAGCGGTGTTTATTGAAGCTCGCGCTAAAACCGCATTCCATATTATGCGGAATGAACCTTCGCCTTGGTCCCATAAAGGCTCTGTATACGTATTTTTTCTGAGTTTCCTTGCTCCAGAACACAACTTCAACATAACCAAAGATTTTCTGGTCTTGAAGCTCTACAGTTCCAATATATGAACCTATATTGAAAAAAAACATTATGGAGCTTTTTATACGGAAATTTGTAATAATTTTTGGTAGCGGCACAGTGCCGAATGGTAAGCGCACATCTCGAATGTCGAGGGCTTTTGGATAGCCTTCATAAGTGCCAAATTCGGGTTTTCCGTTATGTATAATTTTTTCCGGTGAATTGCGCAATTCTCTTGTATACAAAATAACCTCAAGCAAATCTCATTCTGTGAGTCTATTATATTCCTTACTATATATTATACAATTTTCGGTGAAAATGTATATTAAGGCAAGTCTTAAAATACTGTTTCTGTTATTTTTTGATTCCAAATAAAAAAAACAACAAATAGCACATTTTTTTCTTGTGATTTACCAAAAACCGCCTTAGAATTTTCTCAATAACAAGAGCTTTCAAACTTTACTTTTTAAAAGTAACTCTGAAAGTGCCAAACTTTTATCAGGCAACAGGAGGTGTGTTATGGCTGTAAAAATTTATTCATTAGGTGCTGCACAAGAAGTTACCGGCTCAAAACATATTTTTGAAATAGACGGGCGATCTTTTATGATTGACTGTGGTGCTTTTCAAGGAAAGCGTGCGGAAGCAGACGAGAAAAACCGCAATTTTGAAATTGACGTTGACCGTATCAATGCTGTAATACTGACCCATGCTCATTATGACCATGTTGGTCTTCTTCCTTTGCTCGTAAAGAAAGGATATAACGGAAATATTTACGCAACGCCTGCAACACGGGATTTGTCTGACCTCATAATGATGGATAGTGCGCGAATTCAGGCTCGTGATGCCGAATATCTGCGTAAGCAAGCCCAGAAAAAAGGCCAGAAATTCACATGGACTCCTATGTTCAACGAAGGTGATTGTGTAAAAGCCGCAAATCAAATAATTACGCTCTCTTACAACCGCAAGATGTTCATTGCTCCTGACGTTGAGCTTGAATATTTTGATGCAGGTCATATTCTCGGTTCTGCTTTTGCTTATGTAACTATAAAAGGGCAGCGTGACGAGTTCGGAAAGCCAATAAAAACAGATTCCAACGCAAAGCTTTCTATCTGGAACAAGCTTTTTGGCTGGAAAAAAGAAGACAAGCGCTCTTTCCCTGAACGCAGAAAAGCTACCCCAGAAGAGCAGGCCGCTTACAAAGGTCCAGAACGCAGGAAAGGAGGTGACAGGCGAGAAGGCTTGGACGAAATCAGAATCCTTTACACAGGAGACCTTGGGCGTAAACAAAAGCCTATAATCCGAGATCCGTCAACAAACGTTCCGGCTCCAGATTACATCATTCTTGAAAGCACCTACGGTAACAGAAAGCACGAAATTGCATCTGTCGCTATGGAAGAATTGAAAAAGATTGTCCGCAGAGCAATTGAGAAAAAAGGAAAAATAATCATTCCGTCTTTCGCAATCGAGAGAACACAGGAACTGGTCTATTACTTCCATTTGCTCGTTGACAAGAAAAAGATTCCTGCAATCCCGATTTATGTAGACTCTCCAATGGCTGTGAATGCGACGAGTATCTTCCAGGTTCATCAGGAATGCTACAGTACGGACGTACACGAGGCTTTCTTGCAGCATCATAAGAATCCGTTTGGCTTTGGCTCTTTGTCATTCGTCAACAGCCTTGACGAATCAAAAAATTTGAACAAAAAAGAAGGACCAATGGTCATAATAAGTGCTGACGGTATGTGTGAAACAGGTCGTATTGTTCACCATATAGCAAACAATATCTCTGACCCAAGGAATACGATTCTTATTGTTGGTTATATGGCGGAGAACACTTTGGGACGCAAAATCCGTGACGGAGCAAAAAAAGTCAGAATCATGGGCGATGAATACGAAGTAAACGCAAAAGTTGAGCAAATCAACGCATTCAGTGCCCATGCCGATTATGAGGAATGTACTGCATGGCTAAAACAAATTGATACAAGCCGTCTTAAGAAGATATTCCTTGTACATGGCGAAACTGACGCACAGGAATATTTTAAGCAGCATCTCAACGAGCACGGCTATCCAGACGTTGAGATTGTAAAATATGATGAAACATACTCTTTAGAGTAAGTTTTAGGTCGAATGTCGAGTTTTGATTGGAAGCTCAGAAAGCAACGGAAGCGGGGTTCACGCTGAGAGTTGCTTTCTGAAACGAAGTTTCTAAAACGAAGTTTCCAAAACTAGACATTCGACTATATACTTTTTTTTTATGTTTCAATCATGTATCATTAAAATATGCAAATAGATAGTTTTAAACAAATTGGAGTAAAAAAAATCATACAGTTTATTGCCGTTGTTGTCGCTGCCTGCTTACTGTACATAAGTGCCGTTTATTTTTTTGTATTTATCCCTTCCTTTACACGCCATGACCCAACACCAAAAGATAATATGAAATTCTTCAAGACAGAAGAGAATTTCTCAAAAAATGCGACTGACACAATATGGCTAAAAGAACAGCCGCTCGAAAAGATTTCAATAACGTCAAACGATGGCTTGAATCTTGTCGCATTTACACTTCCAGCCGAGACAGCCGTAGGAACAGTCGTCCTTGTGCACGGCTACCATTCGGAGCCGTTTAGAGAATATGCCGTTCTTGCAAGAATGTATCACAATCTTGGTTACAATATCGTAATGCCATATCAACGAACACACGGTGAGAGCGAAGGAAAATACATAACATTCGGCATAAAGGAACGCTTTGACATTCTTGAATGGGTTAAAAAGGCAAATTCCATGTATGGAAGCGACAAGCCGCTTTTTATTCACGGAATCTCAATGGGATGTGCGACATCCGTTATGACGCTCGGACTTGATTTACCAACGAATGTCAAAGGGGTAATCGCAGACTGCGGATTTACAAGTCCTCACGAAATAATCTGGAAAGTTCTCAAAAAAGACATGAAAATCCCTACGGCTCCGCTTATCTTAAGGCTTGGCGGATTTATGACAGAAAGGCTGGCTGGGTTCAATATGTACGAGTATTCTACGACAGAAGCCTTGTCTGTGAATCTTGCCCGTGACGAACAAATTCCAGTTCTTTTTATTCATGGGGATGCAGACGAATTCGTTCCTATAGAGATGTCCGAAAGGAATTTTACGCAATGCCTTGCAAGTCTTACAGTCGATGCCAGCGGTAAGACCTCGATTGTCGCAAATCCACAGGCAGAAAAATACTCTTTTTTCAAGGTAAAGGATGCCCCGCATGCCATTGAAAATCTTATAGACGAAACTGGCTATCAGGAAAAAGTCAAAGAATTCTTGAAAAAAGCAGAAAACTAGACGTTTTCAAAACTAGGAGTTTTTATATGGATAAAGTTGTAACATTTGGTGAAATTATGCTCCGAATCCAACCTGCGGATTATTACCGCTTTGTTCAGGTTGACAGCATGACAACCACTTTTGGCGGTGGAGAGGCGAATGTTTCTGTTTCCCTCGCAAACTACGGTATTGACTCATATTACGTAACAAAACTTCCAGCCCATGAAATTGGACAAATGGCTGTGAATTCGCTCAGGCGGTATGGCGTAAAAACAGACTATATTCTTCGCGGGGGACCTCGCATTGGTATTTATTATAATGAAAAAGGAGCCTCTCAAAGAGGTTCCAAATGTATTTACGACCGAGCTGGCTCATCAATTCAGCTGGCAAAACCCGAAGAATTCGACTGGAAAACAATTCTTGCAGGAGCAAAATGGTTCCATATCACGGGCATAACGCCAGCTTTGGGACAGAACATGGTAAACGCCTGCATAGACGGGTGCAAAGCCGCACACGAAGCAGGAGCAACCGTCTCTTGCGATTTGAACTACAGGGCAAAGCTTTGGACAAAAGAACAAGCCCGCATAGCAATGACCGAGATATGCAAGCATGTTGACGTATGCATTTCAAACGAAGATGACGCAAATGATGTTTTTGGCATTAAATCAGAGGGAACTGACACTACAAAAGGCGAGCTGAACAACGACGGCTATATTTCTGTCGCCCGACAGCTCAAAGAAAAATTCGGCTTTAAAAAAGTCGCTATAACGCTCCGCTCATCAATCAACGCAAACCGCAACGACTGGCAGGGACTTTTGTATATTGATGACAATGACCTTGCTTTTTCAAAGAAACACGAACTTTGGATTGTAGACAGAGTAGGGGGCGGCGACTCTTTTGCAGCCGGACTGATTTATTCACAGCTCAAAGGAATGAGCACACAGGACTCCATAAACTGGGCTGTAGCTGCATCGGCCCTAAAGCACTCTGTTATTGGCGACTTTAACATGATGTCAGTTGAAGAAGTCAATAAACTCGCTGGTGGCGATGGTTCAGGCAGAATACAGCGATAACAAAAAGGCTTGCCCTGTTTTGAAACACAAGGCAAGCCTTTTGTTTTGTCCCGTCCTAAGAGAGAGCTAACGTTTTTGATTCATATTCTTGCAAGAACTTGCGGACAGGCTCGTACCAATACCCCGCAGATTTTCCTTCATCAACAAATTTGTCATAAACGATTCGGATATAATCCTTAACTTCCTTTGCAACGCTTCTGTCCAGCTCGTCAGTCTTGAATAAATCTTCAATAAACTGGTGTGCATCAGCTTCATTGAAAATATCACTAAAATTAGCGGTTATAACATAAAGCGCAGCACCAATGCAGTTTACGCTGTGCTGCTTTACATACAGAACAGTCTCCGTAATTTCTATAGCCGCGTTATAAAACTCTGGCTGCCAGCGGTTTATCTCTTCTTCCGTAAAATTCTCTTCCCTAAAGAGCTTTCTGTAATAACCATAAGCAAGGGCAAGGGTTGCGACATGAAGGCTCGGAACGCACAGGAAATGTGGGTCAAGGGCATGCATCTGCCTGAATTCCCTCATCTCCTTGTAAGCTGGTCTGTCCGTGGTCGAAAGCCTAAAATGGTAAATCTGCGAGCTGTATTCATACAATTTTCTGAACCGTTGCATCCAATGACGAGTCAGAGTTCCAGAACGCAGCCATCCAAGCCGCTGTTTAAGCATATTAAGCGGTCTTACCCATTGATTGATAAAATCAAAATAAATGCTTACTTTCTCTGGCTTGAACGGAATTTTCTTATCAAGCGGATGGTCTACGTGAACAACAGGTATTCGCAGTATATGGAATTTTTCAAAGAACTGTACGATGAAAAATTCAAGAATAATAACTGCAAAACAACGAAAATTAGTAAATACTGCAAGAGGATGAAACAATACCCATACGTATGACATAAGTGCATGAAAAGATTTCAGAGAACGCCCCTGAACTCTTGCAATTCTTTTTTGCCTTTTTTGTTCTTTTGTCATAATCAGCCAAAAATCTCCTTTGCAATGGCAACTGAAGCCATCGCATCTTTTGCGTAATAGTCAGCACCAATCTGAGTTGCATATTCTGGGGTGAGCACAGCCCCGCCGACCATTATACGGCACTCTTTTCCTGCCTTTGAAAGCTCCTCATGCAAAAGGTTTATAGTCGTCTCCATATTACCAACCGTAGTTGTCATAAGAGCACTAAGCCCCACAAGACGAATGTCATTCTCAAGGACGGTCTGAACAACAGTCTCAGCAGGAACATTCTTGCCCAAGTCAATAACCGTGTAACCATAATTCTCAAGCATAGCCTTTACTATGTTCTTGCCTATGTCGTGAATATCGCCGAACACAGTAGCGATTGCTATAGTTCCTTTTGGCTCCTGCTTCTCGCCGCTCGACTCAAGGAACGCCTTTATTACTGCAAAAGAAGCGGAAACCGTGTCCGCGCTCAAAAGCAGCTGGGGTAGGAATTTTTTTCCTGCCTCAAAGTCTTTACCAACAAGGTCAAGGGCAGTAACTATACATCTGTCTATTATATCAACAGGCTGAATCCCTGAATCCAAGAGTTTTTTTGTCTGTGCGGCTGAATTTTCCTTAAATCCCTTGCAGATGATTTCTATAAGTGACCGCTCGTCTTCTGTAATATCCTCTGGAATAACCGAGAAATTTGAAGCAACAACTTTCGCTTCCTTTGCAGGGGCAGCAACGGCTCCTGCAGCCTGCTCCTTTGTAAGCCCGTACACAGGTGCTGTTGTTCCTGTATAAGTCTCAATGTAATCAAGACAATTATCATCAAAAGCCGCCAACGCCCTGTAGCCCTTGTAAGTTTCCATCATAGGGGCAGACTGCGGATTTATGATACAGGCATCAAGCCCCGCATACAAAGCCATTGCAAAAAAACGGGAATTTATTATATCCCTGCGAGGAAGCCCAAAACTTATGTTTGACACACCAAGAATGAATTTAAGTCCCTGAGCTCCAAACTCATTCTTTAAAAGCGTAATAGCCCGGCATGTTTCAAGAGCTTCCTTCTGCTGAGAAGAGACTGTCAGCGTAAGGGTGTCAATGACTATATCCCTCACAGGAATTCCGTATTTTGCGGCTTCTTTGATAATTTTGCGGGCAACCTGAGCACGCCCCTCTGCTGTAGGAGCAATTCCGTTCTCATCAATACAAAGGGCGACAACGGAACCGCCGTAATGCTTTACAAGCGGAAAAACCCTGTCCATAACATCTTGTCGCCCGTTCACGGAATTTATGAGAGCCTTTCCGTTGTAATATCGCAAAGCCTTTTCAAGAACAGGAGGCTCGCTCGAATCAATCTGAAGCGGAGTATTAAATGCCGACTGAATTGTTTTTACGGCAGCCACCATTGTCTCAGCTTCGTCAATGCCCGGCAAGCCGACGTTTACATCAAGAATCTGCGCGCCAGCGTTTATTTGGCTTTCTGCCTCGCCAAGCACAAAATTCATGTCGCCAGCAAGAAGAGCTTCCTTTACCTTTTTCTTGCCAGTAGGGTTTATTCGCTCACCAACTATTTGAGGTCCCGCAGCCCCTCCAATCTGAACTGTCGCATTATAAGAACATATAAATGTATCTGATGCTTTTTTTATGTTCTTAAAAGGGGCAGGGGAAGAAAACGCAAGTGTTTGCAAATCAATATTTTCGTCAACAGAAACGTCCTTTGTCGCCTTTACAAGCGCATTTATGTGGGCTGGAGTCGTACCGCAGCAGCCACCAAGCAATGTAACGCCGCATTTCCTGTTTTTAAGCTGGCTCTGAGCAAATTCCTCTGGCTTTACAAGAAAAACTGCCTTACCGTCTATTACTGTAGGAAGCCCCGCATTAGGCTGAACGAGCACAGGCAAATTTGCATGAATACAGAACTGGCGTGTAATCTCCTCATCGTCGGCAAGGCTTCCGCCACAGTTAAAGCCGATTACATCTGGTCTTAGAGCCTCAAGGTAAGTTACACAAGTCTTTACGTCAGCTCCTGTAAGAGTTCTCAAATTATCCTGAAAAGTACACGTAGCAACAATCGGTAGCTTTGTATTTTCTTTTACGGCTAAAATCGCAGCCTTCAACTCGTGCAAATCGCTCATTGTCTCCAGGATAGCAAGCTCCGCACCATATTTTTCTGCTGCTACAGCAGTGATTTTGTATGCCTCATAAGCCTCGTCAAAGGTCATCTCTCCCATCGGCTCCAAGAGCTTACCAATCTGACCAGAATCCCATGCTGCAAAATGCGGCTCTTTATCTCCAGATTCCTCTGCCTTTGCAATGCATTTACGCAGAATAGCCATTTCTGCCGAGATATACTCCTCCAAACTATAATCAGCCGTAGAGAGCTTAAGAGGATTTATTCCGAAAGAGTTTGCTGTAAGGACATGAGCTCCAGCTTTTATATACTGAGCATGAATGTCCTCAATCAGCTCCGGGTGCGTTATGGACAAATCCTCTGGGATATTATACTCGGTAATGCCAGAGGCTTGTATCATCGTACCCATGCCGCCATCAAAAAAAACTGGCTTACCCAATTCAGACTGTTTTTTTAGAAATGTCCTAAAATCAATTGATGCCATAAAATCGGCTCCTATATAAAAATACGTGCAGAAGGCTTAACTGCCAATCACTCCGTTCGTAGCGGCAATAATCGAGTCAATATTACGCATTATTGCCCTAGCAATATCAGGCTTGTTCATTGTATAAATATGAATTCCACGAACACCATTGCTTATCAAATCAATAATCTGGTCTGTAGCGTATGCAATTCCAGCCTGCTTCATGGCATCTGGAGAATCCCTGAACCTGTCGCAAATAGAAAGAAGTTTTCGGGGAATATAAGCGTTTGACAAGTCAACCATTCTCTTTACTTGATTTGCATTTGTTATAGGCATAATACCAGCAAGAACAGGAACCCTGATTCCGGCTGTCTGCAAGCGGTACAAAAAACTGTAAAGCATATCATTATCAAAGAACATCTGCGTTGTCAAAAAATCAACGCCTGCATCTACCTTATATTTAAGTCTCTCAATGTCATCATCCCTGTTCCTGCTTTCTGGATGCCCCTCCGGGTAGCAGGCTCCTCCAACACAAAACCCATTATCCTTAAAAAGCGGCACGAGGTCGCTCGCATGGCACAATCCAGACGGAAAGAAATTTTCCCCTTCCTGCCCGTCTTTTGGAAAATCTCCTCTAAGAGCAAGGACATTGGAAATATTCTTTTCTTTGAGCATGTTTATAGAATTTTCTAGCTGTTCTCGTGTTGAACGAATGCAAGTAAAATGATTTAGTGCCGTCGTGTAGTTTTTCTCAATAATCTGTGCAAGCTCTGCCGTGTTTGACTGCGTTGAACCGCCGGCACCATATGTAATGCTTATAAAATCAGGATGTAAAGAAGTTAATTCTATCGCCGTATTCTTTACAGATTCAAAAGCATCCTGTTTTTTGGGTGGAAAAATCTCAAAAGAGACCGTAACTTTTTTTGATGACAAGATTTCGCTGATTTTCATAGCGATTATTCTAGCAGATTGCTGAATAAAACTAAATAGGGCAGACCCTACAAAGCTTTGTGTTTGCAAGAATCTGCCCCATTTTGAAAATTATGCTTTATACTTTAAATTTATCAACTTGCTCACCAATATTATTGATTGAGCCTTCCATCTGATTTGAAAGATCTGCAAGTGCAGCCCCAGTCTCATGGATTTTTCTTGCACTCGCACTCATCTCGGTCATTCCGTCCCTAATAGCAAATGTCGCATTCTGCAAGCTCTTGATTTCATCAAGAATAGCCTTGTTTCCTTCTGCCATCTCAAAGGATGAGGTCTTAACTTCCCTAGAAGTGTCATTCATCGTATTAAGAGCAACAGCAATCTGTTTGGAACCCTCGTTCTGTTCCTGCATTGCACCCGTAATCTCATTTACAAGCTCAGTTGTCTTGTTGATTCCGCTGGAAACGTCGTTGAACGCGTCCTGTGCAAGCTTTGACGCATTTACAATCTCTTCAATCGTCATAGAAATCTTTGTAAGCTGGTTACCAATTTCCTGTGAC
>CADCRJ010000347.1 GCA_902803735.1 uncultured Spirochaetaceae bacterium | reverse complement strand
TGAAGTAAAACGAGTAATACAATGTGCGTGCGAGTTTCGGCTTGTCCGAAACTCGGTAAGCAAGACGCAAAGCGGCTTGCGACCAACTTTGATGACTTTGATGGGATTCGTTCCACCAACAGACTATGATAAGTCAATTATCAACTTGAAATAAAGACGATTACAGGGGCAAGTCAAAATGAGCGATATTCAGGTAGAAAACAGTTCAGTTAACACTATGAAAACCGTAATTAGACCTGCCCCCGTAAAACTTGTTTTTAATACGATTTTCCGTATGCTCATTATTGTGATGCTTGTTTTTGGCTTCATTGATGACATACGGACTCATTCAAAAAAAATGGAATTTGCAGTTCTCGCAGTTTTATTTATTCCTATCACTATCTTTTTTGTACTTGAAGATATTTCTCATCGCATAGAGCTCGTGCAAGAAACTGTTCCTACGGGACAGAAAATTCACACTATTATTGAAAAAAGTTTGTTTGGAGAAAATCAACTAGTTGTAAATGCAGGGGCAAAGGCTCATTACGTTCCTTTTTGGGAACGATGGGGTGAGGTGTCTCCAAGATGTGCAATATCTCTGTGGCGTATAACTTCTGGCGACAACAAACTTGAATTCCATGCAGGTTCTTTTTCTGTATACAACACTCAGAGGATGCTCGACAAATTTTGTCTGGAACTCGGAAACAATCTCTGAATAAGGTCATCTCTCAAAACTTTCTTCTTCCCTTTCAGTCTTTTTTTATGATACATTTATTGCATGGCACAGAATACAATTGGTACGATTTTTAAGGTAACTACATTTGGTGAAAGTCATGGTGCAGCTTTGGGCTGTATCGTTGACGGTGTTCCAGCTGGAATTGCAATCGACCCTGCCCGAATACAGGCAGAGCTTGACAAACGCAGGCCAGGACAAACATTTGCTGGAAGCAACAATGCAGCTGTTACAAGCAGAAAAGAGGCTGATGCAGCAGAAATTCTCAGCGGAGTCTTTGAGGGTGTCGCAGAAGGCACTCCAATCGCAATGCTTATTCGTAACACATCCCAGCATTCAAAGGATTACGGAAATCTTACCAACACATTCAGACCAGGACACGCAGACTACTCTTTTTTTGAAAAATACGGAGTCCGTGACTATCGCGGCGGAGGACGTTCAAGCGGACGAGAAACCGCAGCCCGCGTCGCGGCAGGAGCCATTGCTAGACAGGTTCTAGAATCATACATTCCTGTAAAAATCACAGCATACACAGAATGTGCGGCGGGAATTTCAATCCAAAACGTTGATTTTTCTCAGATAGAGCAAAATTCTCTTAGAGCCGCTGATAACGTCGCTGCAGAAAAAATGAAGGAACAAATCGAGAACATAAGGAAGCAAGGCGACAGCGCGGGCGGCATTGTCGCTTGCAGGATTTCAGGAATTCCAGCAGGATTGGGAGAGCCTGTATTCGGCAAACTTGATGCAGAACTCGCAAAAGCTATGCTTTCGATTGGTGCCATAAAAGGAATTGAATTCGGAGCAGGTTTTTCCGTTGCTTCATCAGTAGGCAGCAAGAACAACGATTCAATGCGGGCATCAGCTGACGGAAAATCCGTTTCATTTGAAACAAACAACGCAGGCGGCATTTTAGGAGGCATTTCCAACGGCAATGACATTTTCTTCCGTCTCGCAGTAAAACCTGTGCCAAGTATTTTCAAGTCACAGAAAACAATTTCTGTCAATGAAAGCGGGTTATTCTCTGATACAGACTTAGTAATAGAAGGACGGCACGACGTTTGCCTCTGTCCTCGAATCATACCAGTCGTCGAGGCAATGGCAGCAATCGTTCTTGCAGACCTGTTCTTGCAGAATAAAGTTTCAAGACATAATTAATAGGACAACTGCCGAGTTTCATTTTATAAAACTCGGCAGTCGTTCAATCATGCAACCTATATCTCGCTGTAGTTTTTTGGTGTATATACTGGTGTTTGTGTAAGGGTCTCAATGAGATAGCCTTTATCTTTGAGCATAGTCTCAATCTCATTGAGGACAGCCTCTGAACGTGCTTTTACAGTATGATAGTGATATCCCAACGTTATGTTCTTCAAAGGTGAAGACACTCCGCTTTTTAAATCAGCGATAAAGTTCTGTACATCACGTTGGGAACTTATGTTCAGGGGAGCCGATATAGTCCCGTAAACCTTGTGCTCAACATAAACATCAAGCACAGTTCCCCCCAGTCTGACTATATTCTCAAGCTCATCAGCAGTCTGTTCATCCGTATGCTTAACCTTAAAAACCCTTCTTGTGTCTGCAATACGCATAAGCATATAGCCAGCCTTTACAGCCATCAAGTCAGGATGAGAAGTTCTAAGCATTGCTATGTCGTTCACAATGACTTGCCTGCTAACACCAAGATTTTGAGCTAACTCAGAACCTTTTACAGGAAGCTGGGCATTTTTCAAGATTTCAAGTATCTTGCTTCTTCGTTCATCTCCTTTTGTGTTCATGTTTCTGATTATCGGCACCTCTTTTATGCGATTAAAGCGAATGCAGATTCTTGAGCGACAAATCAAGAATTGGAGACGAGTGTGTAAGAGCTCCGCTTGAAACATAATCAACGCCAAGGTCTGCGAGACGTGCGATATTCTCTTTGGTCACATTTCCAGAAACCTCGACCTCTGCCTTTTTGTTTATAATTTTCATAGCTTGCTCCATATCCGAATGAGACATATTATCAAGCATGATTATATCGGCACCAGCCTCAACAGCTTCTTTTACTTGTTCAAGCGTCTCAACCTCAACTTCGATTTTTCTAACAAAAGGGGCATAATCCTTTGCCATTTTTATTGCATTTGCCACACTTCCAGCGGCTCCAATGTGATTATCCTTAAGTAGAACCCCATCAGAAAGATTGTAGCGGTGATTGTGTCCGCCCCCAATCTTTACAGCATATTTCTCAAAAATTCTGTTGTTAGGAGTTGTTTTTCTCGTATCAAGAAGTTTTATCGAGCTTCCTTCAAGAAGTTTTGCAACTTCATGCGTGTAAGTTGCAATTCCGCTCATTCGCTGCAAATAGTTAAGAGCAGTACGCTCACCAGAGAGAAGCACACGAATATCTCCTGTCACTTTTCCAAGCTTCTGTCCTTTTGAAACAGAATCACCATCCTTTACAGTAAGCGTTGTCACAGTATCTTTATCAAGAAGCTCAAAAACTCTTTTGAACACGTCAAGACCTGCTATTATACCATCCTGTTTTGCAATCAAATCAACCTCGCCTTTCTGAGCTTTAGGCATAACGGCGTTTGTTGAAACATCCTCGCTCGAAATATCTTCTCTAAGCGCTTGCAGCAGCAGATTGTCTACATTCAATGTCATTGTTATTGGATTCATTTCGTTTTTTCTCCTGTTCTTTTATAGCTTCAAGGACGAGCTGTTTATATTCGTTTTCAAGTGATTTTGTGTCAGAATAGTTTTCTTCTGAAAATTCATCAAGGGCAAGCTTTTCAGATTTATATTTTCCAATCTCGGATTCTATCTGTTTTGCAGCCCGTTTTGCAAAAACAAGGCTTTCAAGTAAAGAATTGCTTGCCAAGCGGTTCTTGCCGTGCACCCCGTTGCAAGAAGTCTCGCCTGCCGCATACAGGCGTTCCATGCTTGTCCTGCTGTCGCTGTTGACAGCAACGCCGCCCATAAAGTAGTGCTGAGCAGGAACAACAGGAATCGGCTCCTTAGTGCAGTCAAATCCCTCTTTGAGGCATCTCTCATAAATATGGACAAAATGTCTGCGAATCTCTTCCTCAGGGATTTTTTCCATTGAAAGGTATACGTGGTCAGTACCGTCTTTCTTCATTTGCTCAAAAATAGCGGCAGAAACAGCATCCCTTGGCAATAGTTCATTTACAAACCTGTTGCCATTCTTGTCCAAAAGAATGCCACCCTCACCTCGAACAGACTCAGAAATGAGAAAAGCCCTGCCCTTTTGATTCTTGCAATAAAGCGTTGTCGGATGAATCTGGATATAATCAGGATCTTGCAGAGGGATTCCGTGTTTTATCGCAATCGCAAGAGCATCTCCTGTCAAATGCGGGAAATTCGTTGACTGCTTGAACAAGCCTCCGATTCCGCCGCAAGCCCAAATCGTCTCGTCCGCCCTAAAAGCTGTAAGCGTACCAGACTGGCTCGCAACAACACCAGCACAGACAGTTTTGCCTTCTGGTGATTTTGCCGTGATTATATCCAGCATGGAAGTATCTTCAAGTATTGTTATATTCTCTCTGCCTCTGACCTGCGCAAGAAGTTTTTCTGTAATTTCCTGTCCCGTAATATCCTCATGGAACAGAATTCTTGCAAAAGTATGTGCCCCTTCTTTTGTAAACTTTAAGTTTCCGTCGGAATCTTTCTCAAAATCAACGCCAAACGAGATAAGGTCTTGTATTATTTCCTGAGAAGAACGAATCATAATATCAACAGACGTTCTGTTGTTCTCATAATGACCAGCTTTCAAAGTGTCCTCAAAATAAGAGTCATAATCCTCGTCATTTCTGAGCATACATATTCCGCCCTGAGCAAGGAAAGAATCGCAGTCCTCGGCTTTTTTTGCCTTGGTAATTATAACGACTTTTCTTTCTGGAGACAGATTCAGTGCGCTGTAAAGCCCTGCTACACCACTACCAACAATAAGGACATCACATTTTTGTTCCTGCATATACAATCCTTTCTGCACCTACTTGGCAAGTTCCAACATTCTATCAAGTGGCGCAGAGGCTTTTTCTCTCAATTCACCATCAACTTTTGCTACAGGGCTGTTCGCGACAAGACAGTCCCTAATTTTTTCAAGCGTAAGTTTTTTCATGTTAGGACAAATTTGCTTTGCACCAACAAAGTAGAATTTTTTCTGTGGAGCAACCTTTTGCATTTCATGCAAAACGCCAGATTCCGTGCAGACAATGAACTCCTGTGCATCGCTTTTGGCGACATATTCAATAAGCTCCTTTGTGCTGCCTAAAAAATCAGCCATATCGCAGACTTCCTGAGTGCATTCTGGATGAGCAATTATCTCTGCATTTTCGTGCTGTCTAAAACACTCTTCAATAGCACGGCTGGTTATGCTTGTATGAACATGACAAAATCCTTTGTTCAGGATTATATTTTTCTCAGGTACTTGCTCGGCAACAAAGCGCCCTAAATTACCATCAGGAATAAAGAAAATATTTTTGTTAGGCAAAGCCTTTACGATTTTTACAGCATTTGATGAAGTAACACAAATATCTGCAAGGGCTTTTACATCTGCCATTGAATTTATATAGCACACAACGGCAAGGTCTGGATAATCTGCCCTCATCTTTGCAATGTCTTCTTTGCTCACCATAAGTGCCATAGGGCACACAGCATCTGCGGCTGGCATTAGGACGGTTTTCTCAGGGTTCAAAATGCTAGCACTCTCACCCATGAATGTAACGCCACAAAATACAATCGTACTATGAGGATTATTTTTCGCCACCTTTGCAAGGTAGAAAGAGTCTCCAACATAGTCGGCGATATCTTGAATATCACCATTTACATAGTAGTGAGCCAAAATTACAGCATCTTTTTGCTTGCAAAGCTCTCGTATTTCTTGTTTCAGTTCGTTTGTGTCCAACTTAAGTACCTTCTTAAGTGGATATTATCATATTACATTTTATCTGACAAGACAGATGTAAAATATTTCTATCAAGTGTAAATTTTCAATACCAAAACCTTGAATTTATCTGCAAAATTTATCATCTGCCATATTTTCTTTTATTATGTTTTTATGATATAATGCGTACAGTTTAACTTTTGTTAATCAAATTTTTAGAATGAGGTGTTGAACAATGAGACTTGCAAGACGTTTCAGACCGCTCGTTAGCAACAAGACAACAAGAGCAAACAGCAAGAAAAATGCTAAGAGAATTGCAGCTAACCATGCATTTATTAAAGCATTGTCAGAAGCTGATACAAAAAAGAACTAGAGAAAATTCTGTAGTTTTGTATAAAGGGATGTACAAAAGATTGAACAGCTTTTGCTACAGCCCTTTTTTATTTTAAAAAAGTGAGCGAATAAAAATCCAAATAAAGATAGAAACCGTAATCAATTTTAAGCCAGTACCAGCAAGGAATCCCTGAAAAGCACCCCAAGCCGCATCAAAAGCCTTTCTCTTGTCCGAAAAGTCGTGCACTAGCTCCCCAATATACGCCCCAACGAACGGACCTATTATAATACCCAGCGGTCCTAAAAAAAAGCCGGCTATAAGCCCGATAGTTGAACCGACTACAGCCGATTTACTTCCGCCGTTTTTCTTCGTAAAAAATGAAGGAAATATATTGTCCGCAACCGTTACAAAGACTGCTACAATTCCAGTTATAACAAGAACTGGAATTGAGATTTTTGAAACAGAAGAAAAAAATGCAATCAAAATACCGCACCATGCAAGCGGCGGTCCAGGTATAACTGGCAAAATTGTTCCTATCAAACCTGCAAAAAGCAAGATTCCTGCAAAAACTGCGAATAATATTCCTGTCGCCATATTTCTGACCTTTTTCCTTAGAAATAAAAAAGCCACCTAATACGGTGGCTTATATGTTGCGAGAGTCATTAATCATGGAAGACCCGCAATCGTATTTTTCCCTGCCTCCTCTGCAGGAGCTGTAATGTCTCATCTTCTAACCTCGATAAGGCATTCTATTTTTGTCGGAAATTGCATAACGCCTCCTGTTCGTGTGCCCGGTGTAAGGACCTCATCCCTTTCCTGTTCACGAATTTTATGATAGCACACATTTTTTAGAATGCAAGCTTTTTTTTGCGAATTTTTAATTTTTTTGGCTCGCAACAAAAAAAACACATACAATTGACAGATTTCGCCAACTGTATGTGTCCTCTTTATATTTAGATATCCAGTTGCACTAGGCTTAGTTACCTTTTCCTACCAAGCACGCCCGCGGTTCGAGCATATCTCGAACCGAGACTCGCCTACAAACTTGTTTCACAAGTTTGTTCGCCTACGGCGACCGGCTCCCTACCATTCAGCCTGTGCACACAATTATCTTGCTGTTTAATTACCTTTTCCAACCAAGCACATCCATTCTGCCTGGGCACACAATGTGTCGCCGACGAAGGCTTTGCCGCTCTGGACTACCATGTTTTTGGTGCAGCGTTTGTTGGTTACTTCCATGCGAACTTTGTCGCCAGGACGAACCTGATGCTTGAATTTTACGTTGTTTACAGTCGCGAGGAAGAACAAGCTACCCTCGTCGAACTTTTTCTGCAAGCTGAGAGCAGCACCACCGCCCTGAGCCATTGTCTCAATCAGGATAACGCCAGGAACAACAGGATACTCTGGGAAGTGACCTTTGAAGAAGAAGTCCTCGTCAGTAAAAGTGCGGTGACAAACGCAACCATTCTCGTCGTAAGAATCAATTGAGTCTACGAAAAGGAAAGGCTTACGATGTGGCAACAAAGATTCAATATCTGTAAATGCTTCCATAAAAAGCTCCCCTTAGTTTACCTTTTTGAAAACGAGACAACCGTTGTGACCGCCGAAACCGAAGTTTGCGCTCATTGCAACATTTACAGGCATATCCAAGCCCTTGTTTGGAGTGTAGTCCAAGTCACATCCACCCTCAACGTCAACTTCGTCCAAGTTGATTGTAGCAGGAATGTATGAATCCTGAATTGCCTTAACACAAATCATAGCCTCAAGTGAGCCTGCGTTTCCGAGACAGTGACCTGTCATTGATTTTGTAGAAGAAATGTGAAGTTTTGGAGCTGCATCACCGAAAGCGATGTGAAGCATTTTTGTCTCGCCAGAATCGTTCAATTTTGTTGAAGTTCCGTGAGCGTTGTAATATGTAACTTCCTCTGGTTTAACGCCAGCATCTTTCATTGCGATTGTCATACATTTTGCACCACAAACTCCGTCTGGGTTTGGAGCTGTAAGGTGGTATCCATCTGATGAAGCACCGTATCCTGCAACCTCAGCGTAGATTTTTGCACCGCGAGCTTTTGCGTGCTCATATTCCTCAAGAACGAGGATTGTTGAGCCTTCACCCATGATGAATCCATCACGCTTTTTGTCGAATGGGCGGCTTGCTTTTGTCGGGTCGTCAGCATATCCAGAAGAAAGTGCATGGAGCATGTTGAATCCGAGGTTAGCATAACCACACTGTGTTGACTCAGCACCACCAGCGAGAATTACGTCGTAGCGTCCAGAGCGAACTTCATCGAATGCATTACCGATAGCGTCAGTACCAGAAGCACAAGCTGTAGCAACAGTATGAGTAGCACCGTGCAAACCAAATGCCATAGAAATATTTCCTGCACCCTCGTTAGGAATAAGCATTGGAATTGTCATTGGAGACATACGAGTCTGATTTGAATCAAAATAAGCCTTCATTGTGCTCTCTGTAACTTCGAGACCGCCGATTCCAACTCCCAAGTAAACAGAAGCGTTCTCAAGAACATCAGCTTTTCCGAGCAAATCAGAATCTTCGAGAGCCATTTTTGCAGCAGCAACAGCGTACTGAGTATACAAAGCCATCTTGCGAGCAGCACTTGAATCCATGTAATCAGCAGCCTTGAAATCTTTAACTTCTGCAGCATATTTTACCTTGAAATTCGTATTGTCATAATGTGTTATAGTATTGATTCCACTTTTTCCGGCCTTAATAGCAGCCCATGTTGCATCAACTGAATTTCCCAAAGGCGAAACACAACCAAGTCCTGTTACAACAACTCTACGCATAATTACTCCTTATATTGTTTTTGTCTCCGTTTAATTTGACAAAAAACTTAAAAATGTCATTTTACGTAATTATAGTATATGAGAACAAAGGTTTGTTCAAGTAAATTTAACAACAGACTGGAAAAAAATATTTTCTTGACATACAATTATGGTCAAAGTTAGCTCAAAAAACAGAACTTTCAAGAGCTTTCCTTATCAACGAGGAGGATTATTAGTATGGAAGAAAAAATAACAGGAACCTTGGTCTTTGACATAAGCACAGGAACTTTTTGGATTGTAGAAGAGGAAGTCGCAAAAGAGCAGATTCAGTTTGGCGATTCTTTCGAGGTAAAAGTCGGCAATGACTGGGTAAAAACAGGAATCGAAATCAGCTCTGACGATTCAGGAGACCTTGTGTTCAAGCTTAAAAACACAGACTATTCAGGCATTTTGGACGGACTTGAAGTCCGCAAGTAACTTATACTAGGGCGACTATTCGCCCTACTAAAAAATTCGTTTCTAATCATTCATTTTGATAAAACTGTGCTTCTTTATAACTTCATACGGATATTCTAATTCGTATTCTTTTGAATCCACAATTATCTTTATTCTGATTAAAATATGGGATTTATTTTTTGCAGGAAATTTAAAATATCCAACATAAAACCATGACGAATAATAATTCTTGAATTTAAGGTCTTTCTCAAATTCTGTCAAAAGAGGTTTTTCAGCAGGATATGGTAAGTATAAGATATCTTCAATTTTGATTTCTCCATCATTTATTATTTTTGCTTCAATGATTTTGTAATCAATAAATTTATTCTTGGACACGACCTGAATCCGAAAATATCCTATTACTAAATCCTTTTTTTTGTCCTCTGTACTCAATTCTGAATCACTATCCGCAATACAAAAAACATAGGCATCATTGACTTTATATTTTTCGTAATCACTTAATTCTGATTCTTTTAAAAAGTACAATTTTTCAAGGGATTTTAGACTAACGTTCTGAAAATTCCCAAAACTAAATGGAAAAGAAAAACATTTTGTACTTATGAAAGCGAATATAAGTAAAATAAAATTTTTTTTAACAAACAAAAATGAATCACCCCTGATTTTATTGATGCACATTTCCGCCGAGCTGTCGAATAGACTGCTTTAGCTTTTCTTTGTTCTCTATGTTTGTTTTTTCAAGTTCCGAGGCTTTTATTTCTTTTACATAGCCGCCAAAAACAAATGCTAACGCATTATCTTGAAAATATCCCTCCTCGTCTCCATCCTGAGCGTCATAATAGCCGCTAGCACAAATCAAATACCACGGGGCGGTAATTCCTCCGATTGTGTCTTTTTCTACGGTTTTTGCTAAGATTGTGCATATCTGCCCTGCAAGTGCAATCGAGCGTTCGCCTTTGTAATCGCCGACATCTTCAGAAATGCCGTTTACGGTCACAAGCCCAGCATCCCAATAAGGAGCTTTGCGCAATTTGAGGTTTTCAAGGATAAGGATATATTCGCTATCTACGCCCTCATTTCCCCACGGATAGCGAATACATTTCTCTCCATTATAGTTACACTTAACATACGGCGGTGCCCAGTCGCCTGACCAAAAGATTCCTGAACCTTCAACATTTCTTAGCGTTCCCTTGAAATATAATCCGCACTCTTCCAAGTCCAGCTCGTATTTTCCTGGGATTTTTGGCTCAGAATATTCTAATTCATAGTAGCATTGGCGAGGCGTTTGTTCTGTATCGCAGGTTTCAAAAATCACAAGTCCGTCCGAAACTGAATATCGTCCTTCGGCAGCAATGCCGTCATGCAGCCCATGCGACCAAAAACTCCATCTTCCATCATCGTTGAATGTAAAGCCACCAAAGCCGTTTTTTATAAGATAAGCTTTTATCTCTGCGTCGGTTTCTGGATTTTTAAAATCTCCTGCAAACAAGTCTGTACAAAGCAAAATCGCCAAAACCAAGAAAAGCATCTTTTTCATTACTCTCACCTCTTTCTTCAAAGTCGTTTTATTTTAGCACAACGATAATTAAAAGCACAACTTTTTGTATTGGATTGTCAAAAGCCCAGCTGATGAACGACCGTGTTTTTGCTTTTCGTGATAAAAAAACACCAGCGAAAAATACTTTTTCCCGAACTCCTCGTAAATGTCCTCGTAGCCGTATTCTTCAGCAATCACGGGTTTGTTTAAGCGCGAAATATGCCCGTTTGGCTTTACGGTGTTGACCGAAACGATTTTGCCGCCCTCAAAAATCAGCCGAGCCGCTTCGAGAGTTTGAGCCAAGCGCAAATCAAAAATCACCGCGTTTTGCTCTTCTGTAATCTTGAGCTTTGAATCGTGGAGTTTGTCATAAATCTTCATCAGTTCTGCTTCGCCTTTTATCCGTTCAAAATATTCGGTCAAATCTTTTTGAAAAAGCTCGTCGTCCAAATCAAGAAAATAATGCCGCAATTTTTTGGATTTTCTGATATTACCGTGAGTTAAAAGCAAATTCATTTTTTTGTCCTTTTTACAAAATTTTTGTCATACCAAAGCATAGATTCTGAAACAAGTTCAAAATGACATTTTTCACGTTACTCTTCATCCCATTTTGGATTTTCTTGCTCAGCCGCGGAAGCACGTTTTCTTTGACAAAATAAATCCATTCGTCGTCACCTGAGCTTAGAACAGCATTGAGATACGGAACGATTTTTTTGTCGTCGAAAAGCATTTTGCCCAACGCCACTTTTGCGACTGGGAAATTCATATCCATCAAACATTCCAGAACTCCAGCGTAAAGCTCAGGATTCGCGAGAAGCCCCTGCTCCGTGATTTTCTCGATTGGCTCAACGTCGAATTTGTCGCGGCAGAGGATAAAATGAAAATCGGCGTTGTCGAGCAGCTTGTATTTTTGAAGCGGCTCATCTGCACTCAAAAGCGGGCGGTTGAGGCGGATTGCTGTTTTGATTAAGCCGAGCAGTTCGGTTTGGTCTTTCATTCCGCCCCGCACGATTTTCAAAAACGATTTTGTGTGCTCTTTACAAAGCGGATTTGAATCGCCTTGAACAGAATAGCAGCCAAAGCCGTCAAACGAAATGCGCAAAAGATACAGCAGCCCGCCCTTTTTGGCAAAATCCACGAAGACGCTGCCGTCAAAAAGCGAAAAGCAAAAATCGCTCGGTCGGGATTTCGGCATTTTGCAGCGATAAATCTCGCAGTCATCTTCGGAAAATTTTTCTGTTGAATCGTAAATGCGAGTCTTTTTGCACGCTAGGCAAAGAGCATGTATATTCAGTCCAAGAAGCAGTGTTTGAATGAGCCAGCCGAAACTTGTAAAATATGTGTAAAACGGCGGCAAATCCATTTCATCGTACCAGATGCATTTTGCGGCGGGATTCTTTGAAAAGCGTTTAAAGTAGTATTCGTAGGGAATATTCGGGATGACATTTTCTGTAAAAAGTGAGAAAGTCGGTTCTAAAACCGCATCCGGCAGATAATAGCAAATTCCACTCGGCTCGTCATCGTGCCACATGCTGAACGTAAAAAACTTAAAGTACAGCGAAAGCATACAAAGTGGAGCGAAAATCAACAATAGAAACGATAGCAACAGAATTTTTAGCACTTTTTTCATTTTTTTCTCACCTCAAAAACAAACGGATTTGTTCATCGCTAACGCGATTCACGGTGTTTTCTGATATAAACATCAAAGTATAATCGGTTTATACGCAAAAGCCTTATCAACAACCTCTTCTGGAGTGTTATCTTCAGAATATATCAAATTTATCACCTCAGGATTCATAACATTTTCCTTCAGCACTTCAATCATCTTGTCAATTTCAGATTCAGAACCTTCGCAGTTCATTATTTTAGACACTAACTCAATTAACTCTTTTCTGCTCATCATTTCTACCCTTTTTTAAGCCGTTGAACTGTCTGCAATTGGTCATTTTGGTTTGTTTTTGTACTTGTTGAAGATGAGGACTAGCTGAAACACAACGCCAAGACCAAGAACAGAAAGGAGATTTACGCCAAAGATGAATGTGAAAATCAATCTTGTTTCAAAGTCGGGCGTGAAAAAGCGTTTTGTGCAAAATCCCCAATTGAAATAATCCAAGAATGAGCCCAAAAACGCAAGAAACAAACAAACGGCAGTTTCTGCAATGAAGATTTTTTTTGTACTTTTTGTGCTTTGGGCTTTCAGTTTTTTGAGAAACAAAAAAGCGAGCAAAATCGGCGGGAGAAAGATGTCGGCTGCCATTTCAAGTAACGAGATGTAGGTGCG
>CADCRJ010000346.1 GCA_902803735.1 uncultured Spirochaetaceae bacterium | reverse complement strand
TTTGCCGACAGTTTTGTTCAGGCTTTGTAGGACTCCGAAATTTTTGAGAGCATCTTTTCCGGGATTAGCCGATTTTTTTATTTCGATTGGATAAAGAATCGAATTTTCTTCTATTATTAAGTCAATTTCCTTTTCGTTGTTGTCCCTGTAAAAAGAAAAACGGCTACGCACATCGATTCCTGCATTTGTGTAAGTCTTGATGATTTCTGAAACCACATAGGTCTCAAAAATGTTGCCAGTCATCGCAGAGATCTATAGCGAACGTGGATTATTCCAAAGCGAAAGATAGCAGGCAAGCCCTGTGTCCATCATGTAGAGTTTCGGGCGTTTTACAATCCGTTTTATTGTGTTTCCAGAATAAGGCTGCAGTAGGAATACAATACCAGAAGTTACTAGAAGCGAAAGCCAGCTGTCACAGGTTTTTGAATCAACCCCGACATCTTTTGCAATATCGCTCAGGTTCAGCTCCTGACCTGTTCGGACCGCGACGCACGAAAGAAACTGAAAGAATTTTCTTTCGTTTTTAATCTCAATCAGTTGCGGATATCACGTTCAAGGTAGGTCTGTACATATTCACCGAAAAAACTTTCTGGCGTGAGTGATTCGTCGACAATCATCTGCGGCATAGTGCCTCTAAAAATCTTGTCAAAGATGCTCGTAATGTTTTCTTCCGATTTTGCTACAAAGGAAGATGATGGCAGAAAAGGCTTTTCGTTCGTTCCGAGAATTTCTGCCCTGCTGAATCCGTATAGTTGTAAAAGTCCCGCACGGGCAGCCAGAGATTCACTCACATTTTTCATCAGACGGAATATCTGGCTTCCGATAAGAAAATACATTCCGTTATGCCGATTTTCATCATTTGTATAAAACTCTAAACAGTCTCCTGTGTCTAGGAGATTTATAGATAGAAATGTCAAAGAACAATATTTTTACCCAGAATGAACCAGGAAAAAAGCAATTTTGTTTTGTTCGATGGCATTTCTATTTTTTGTATGAATTCAATCTCAGATTACATTTTCATCTAGCAGAAAATCTGTTATTCCGATGTTCAGGATTCCGCTGTCGTCGTACCAGCGTTTTTTTATGTCGCCGCGCACGATTATTTTGTGGAAAGAGTCTCCCGTGAGCGAAAACGGTTTTAACTCGGTCAAAGTTTTTTCTTCCGTCGGCAAGGCGAACGCGGATTGTATGTACACTTTTTTTCCGCCTTTTGATGCCAAAAAATCGATTTCCCTGGGCACCCGCACGGAATTTTTGTTCTGGTTCAGTTCCCCGGAATAGACGACTCCAACATCCACCGAAAATCCACGGATTCTCAGTTCGTTGTAGACAATGTTTTCCATTATGTGCGTCATGTCCTGCTGTCGAAATTTTATCCGCGCGTTCCTAAGCCCAGAAGATAAGATTTTCCGCATCTGCGAATTCCTGTTATCACCTTTACCTGTCCATTCCACATCAGCGAAATGAGTTTTTGTAAATAACGATTGCGAGAAATTTCCATTCTTTGCCCCTTTGGTAAAAAGTTTAGCCCATACAGGCTTACAATGCCACGGAACTGGAAAGAAAAACAATTACTGATTAAAAAGTATCGCCCATATAGGCAATAGTTTTAATCAGAAGAAGACTCTACAAAAAATAGAAATGTCAAAGAACGGTTGCCTAAATGGGGCATTTGAATATTTATTCCAACCTCTTCTCTTGCTACTTTCGTTGAAGAATAAAGTAATACTGGGTAGTTTCTTTTCTGTTGTTAAGATTCGTATCATCAAACAAAAAAGCCTCTTGCAAAATTTTGAATCCCTTACTAATCAATTTGTCCTCAAATACAGATTTTAACTCATCACGGGTTCTGTAAATGGCATTGTAAAAAGTATCCATATCAGACGAAAATTCTTCTTTTAGGGTAAGTCTGGAATTTAGTCCAATCGGCTCTCTTATAAGAATGACAGCCTCGTTTTCTAAAGAAGCTTCTATTTGAGAAAGGCAGCTTTCCATATCGTTGTCATTCAAATACATTAATGCGCCTACAACAATGACGCGGTTAAATTTTCCAACATTGTTTTCCTGAAGAACTCTTGAAATTTCGCTACTTCTGCCGACAAGAAATTCTTTGTTCTCTGCAAAGTTTCGTTTTTTAGCCAGCTCTATGAAATCCTCACAGAAATCTATGCCGCAATATTTGTCAATTTTTGTTGTTATTGCCTCAGCCCATCGTCCTATTCCGCATGATACATCAAGAATCCTGCTTTTTTCATCAAGCTGGAGAAACGGAAGAAGTTTCCTAAGTTCAATTTCATTTCTTTCTTTTACGAGTTCTGGATGCTTATCGTTGTACATAGTTGTCACATAAGGTGTATCATTATTATAATTCTTTGCTCTGTTTCTAAAAAACTCTTGCGTATCCACATAGCTTATT
>CADCRJ010000345.1 GCA_902803735.1 uncultured Spirochaetaceae bacterium | reverse complement strand
GAAAAGGCAGAAAAAGTGAAAATTAAAAAAACTACTAAAACAGAACACAAACGCCTCATTTTGAATAGTCACGTTCACCAAAAATAGCAGTACCGACACGCACTATTGTAGAACCTTCTTCTATGGCAATAGGATAGTCATTGCTCATTCCCATTGAAAGCTCGTCAAAGCTCAAAGAAGGATACTGAGAGCTCAGCTCTCCCTGCAATTTTTTCAGAGTACGAAAAGAAGCCCGAATCAAAGACTCGTCAGTTGTATTGGGAGCCATTGTCATAAGCCCTTTTACCACCAAGTGAGGAAACTCGCCACTGGCACATCGGCTAACGGCATCAAGCAACAAGTCATTGCTCTCAAAACCAGACTTAGAATCTTCACCAGTATGAATCTCAAACAGGATTTCTATTTTCTTTTCAGCCCCGGACTCTTCTGAGTAGCGGGCACATTGCTTTTCTATCTCCTGCATAAGCTCAATTCGGTCAACAGACTCGATGCAAGAAGCGATACGGACAGCTTCCTTCACTTTATTACGCTGCAAGGAGCCGATTATGTGAAGCTCAGGATTAAAGCCCTGGCTACGAAGCTGCTCAAATTTTGCACTAGCTTCCTGTACACGGTTCTCACCAAAAAGATTCTGACCTGCATTAATAGCATCAATTACACTTTCTGCAGGATGAAATTTGCTCACAGCCATAAGTTTTACGCTGCCAGCTTTACGTCCAGCTTTTTTTTCAGAAAAAGCGATTTTTTCTTTTATTTCCGCAATATTTTTTGCTATATCACTCATCTTTATTTTCCTTGACTGTGCAAGCAGTCCGAAAGTTTCAATAACTGTTCAAGAGTCAAATCTTCTGCACGAGAAGACGGGCTAATACATGCGTTCTCTAATACCTTGTCGCAAGTCTCGCCACCACCGGCCATTCCAAGCAGATTATTTCGGACAGTTTTTCTACGAGACGAGAAAAGCTGCCTTATCATTTTCATAAAAAGAGACGGATTCTCGCAACGAGGGAAATCATCCCTTTTAATCATAAGAACGGCACGACTTGCCACATTAGGAACTGGCCAAAAGTTTCCACCGGCCAAATCTACCACTGATTTTAGGGTATATGCCCACTGGCACAGAACCGAAAAAGACGAATAATTTTCTGTTCCCGGCTTTGCAGTCATTCGCTGCGCAACTTCCTTCTGAATAGTCACAACGGCTTTGTCAAAACGGACTCCCTCATTTATGGTGTCAGCAATGATTGTTGCGGCAACATTGTACGGAAGATTTCCAAAAAAGCGGTCTGGCGTTCCGTTTTCTTTTGCGTATTTTTTCCAAGTTTTTAGTACATCGCCCTCAACGAGCGAAAAAGACCCCTTCTCGGCATAAGGAGCAAAAAATTCCCTTACAAGCCGTGCAAATCCGTGGTCAATCTCAAAGGCTGTAAGTTTAGCACCACGGCTTAAAATTT
The DNA here is from genome assembly GCA_902803735.1 of uncultured Spirochaetaceae bacterium. GTDB lineage: Bacteria > Spirochaetota > Spirochaetia > Treponematales > Treponemataceae > Treponema_D. Next base: position 7,312 of record CADCRJ010000345.1, on the reverse strand, counting down.
CATCCGTCATGGAACCAAGACCAGGACCAACCTCCCAAACAGAAGTTTTCTCCTGAACGTCAAGGAAATCAACAATCTTCTTGCGTGCATCCTGATTTACCAAAAAATTCTGACCGAATTTTTTTTGCATTGCCATACCGTTCTCATCCAAAAAAGCTTTGAGAGCAAGCGGTGAATTATAATCTGGGTGTTCCATATCTACATTCCTAAACAAAAAGCAGGAAATCCTGCAAAAAATAAAACTACATGAGAAATAATATTATAAAGCATATTCATAATACCATTGAACGGCTCAGAAAGAAAAGGCATAAAAAGACAAAGTGCGATTCCCAAAAGCCCGATATATAAAAATACAGTAATTAGAGGTGAAACTGCAAGTGTCGCTATAATACCGATAGGAACAATTTTTCCAAAAAACGCCAAAGAAATCGGTGCAGTAAACAATTGAGCTCCAACAGAAGCTGCAAGCGGTTCTTTTAAAAGCGGAATGATAAATCGCAGAAAAAATCGTTTTATTACTGGTGAGCAAATCAATATTCCTGCCAATGCCGCATAGCTCAGCATAAAAGCGATCTGAAGCAAATGCTCAGGAAAAACATACGCATGAATCAAAAACACAAGGCATAGAACCTGTAAACCAGAAGGTTTTCGTATATGAAGAATATAACACAAAAAATATACTAACGAATACAAGAAAGCTCTGAACAGCGAAGGGGAAGCCCCTGCGAACCATACAAAAAAAATGATAAAAAAAATCAACAGGAGCTGTGAACTTTTTTTCCCAAGCAATTTCGTTCCCCAAAATAACACTATTCCGCCAATCAGCGTCAAATGCATACCAGAAAGTGCGAGTATATGAGAAAGACCTGCATCCCTAAAAGCAAAGAAAAGATTTTCCTCCGTATATTCACGGCAACCAGAAAGAAGAGCTAGCAAAAGCCCTCCAGCTTTTCCCCATGCACATAAGAGCCTGCGGAGCTGTAAACGGCACAATGCCCTAAAATGCAAGATTTTCCCAACCAAAGAGTCGTTCCAAATGCAAGAATCAACTTTTTCAACAACAAAGAAAGTTCCACGCTCAGAAAGGCTTCCTGAAAAAGAGACATAAGCCCCTTTATCAAGAAGGAACCCTCCGCTTCCGCCAGAAAGTGTGTACAATTTTTGCGGGTACAAAGATTCTATAATGTTAGAAGGAATAAGCAATCGAATATTTCCATGAGCTTGCGAGCAAAAACCTGAACCAGAACAAACAGCCGTAGCTTCAAGGTCACAAAAATAACTGTCGCCAGCTATCACTTTAGAGGGATTTGAAACAATAAAGCCTTCCGCCGTCTTTACAGCAGAAAGCTTCATAAGTGAAACAAATGCGTTTTTTGTGCGAGGAACAAAAAGACCGCTATAAATCAGTACTGCACAACAAAATGCAGATATTATGACAGGATTATGAAGAATAATCAGAAGCAAGTTTTGAAATCTGTCCTTTTCGCAAGAAAAAAAATCAGCTTCCTCTTTTACCATTTTAATTTAGCAAGAGCGTCTCGTGCTTCTGACACAACCTCCTCTGGATATTCCAAGTAAGTGACATAAAGAAGATTGTCAAAAGCAGTTTTGTCGCCCAATCCTCCAAGAGCAGAAATAACAGCAAGCACAACCGACTTGACAGGAGCCACACTATTTTCAAGGCTTCTGTTAAAATCTGCAAGACAATCGGAAAGACATTGAGCTGAATCCTGCGAAGCAATCTTTGCAGTATTAGTAATTACAGCAATAAACTCGTTATCATTTAGTATTTTGTCAGCATACATTTTTTTTGCAAGAACAAAATACTGTCCGACAAGCTTAGAAGCCTTTGACCAGCGATTATCAGCAATAACAGCAAGCGATTTTAACTGCAATTGAACAAAAGTATCCCGTTTTGCAACATCTTCCCCGCTTGAGGCATTTTGCAGATTTTCCTTATTATTTATTGTCTTTAAAAGTACATTTTCTGCAATTTCTGCCTTAAAATTTTCAGGAATTGTGTCTTTTTTTTCAATTAAATCAAAATACTCGGAAATTTCTTCAACAGAAGAGCTCAAGACTGTCTTTTTTGCAGCATCTGGATATTTTTGCGACAAATCAATCACAGCCAAAGAAAGCTCATTTCTGTACTGCTCCCATTTGTTGCTACTCCATGCCCCATAAATGATAGAAAACGACTCCGCATCACCTATTTTTCCGAGCGATGTCACAGCAGAGGCAATAACAGGAGAAACCTTATCAACTGTACCGACAGCGTCCTTTACAAAAGAATTTATAAGCGAGACGACCGCATCATGCCCAACTCCGTCAGAGAACACAACGATTCTATCCAAAGCCGCTATACGGACATTATCATCGTCAAAGGATTTGAACACAGAAATAAGCTTGTTGCAGAACCTGACGCTCTCTTCCTCAGAAAAAGATGAATCCTTTGAAAGTGCAAGAACGCTGGCGACGGCAAGTGCGGACAAGTCCCTGTCATTTTTAAGTATATACGCGTTCTCGATGGAAAAATCGATTCCTCTCTCAGAAAGAACAATAGACTCCCTTCCTGTGGAATTACGCACAACAGCAATTTTGTCTGCTATGGAGCCTTTTACAAAAAGCTTTACAGCCTCGTCCGACTCAGTCGCAAAAAGCGAGACCGAACACAGAAAAATTGAAAAAAATATAGAAACCAAACCTTTCGGCATTTTATTCAAGCAGAATTTCATCATTTGCTTCACCCTCCATCTGGGTTTGAGGAAGTTCCTGAGTCACCTCTGAAAAATCTTCAAGATTTTCAACTTTTACGGCATCTTCTTTTGCTTCAAAATCATGTTTTTCATCAGCCTGCATTTCCTCATAAGCCTCTCCTTCCTTTTCGGCAGGTGCATTCTCATCTTGAGAAGCATCTTCTTCTGTAAGAGAGAGCGCTTCAAGAATTTCACGCTTTTCTTCTGGAAGCACGTTATAGACAAAGCTGAGAATATCATTTTTCATGCTTTCTTCTATATGCAAGCTTTCAAAATGAAGCCTTGACTGATTCAAAACCTTGTTGTACTCAACTGCACGAACAACGCCGAACATGACAATAAGATGGTCGTTCAATGTGAACTGAATCTTTATGTTCATATCATTTTTTCCACGACCACCGACACGAATCATTGCCCCAGCCTCTGAAATATCCTCCAAAAGACATTTGTAGCCAGGCTGAGTCTCAACGGCATTATAGTCAGTATTACTAGAATTTAAGAAATAAAGTTGCGCAAAGATGTTGCAAGATCCACGAACGGATTTACGTTTCTGAGTTCTGAGCAAATTGTTTGAATGTGGCAGCTTAAGAGCGGTCTGCCCCAAGAAAGTTGTCGTACCAAAAGCTCTTGAGTCAAATACATAAGAAGCATCACCTTTTCGCCAAAAATACACGCTGATATCCTTTTCTACCCAGTCTTCAGCAGGAATTTTCAACAGACCGTTCTGCAGAGGAGCCCTTATGAGAAGCTCGGAAGACGTAGCCATTATCTCAGACGAGAAGACACCCTTTCCAGGATAAATAATCCTAAGCCTTTGTCCTTTTTCCAGGAATCTTGTAGACTCTATACCTTTTCTGTTCTCATGCTCAATATTTATGCGAGTTCGGAATTTGTACAATTTTGTAAGAAAATTCTGAACAGGCTCCGTATTCTCTCGCCCATCATCTTTTGCATCAGAAATATAAACAGTAATAGCATTGTTCAATGCTGGTACTGAAAAAAACAATGCAGTTGGCTCATCGAGCTGCGCAGCAATCGCAAGCTTCCACAAAAGAGAAATTTCACTATATTTGAAACCTTTGTCGAGTCCAGTAATAAAAAATTTTATCTTATCTCCGAACATAACATAGATTCGGGCAGCAACGCATATCAGAATGATAAATATAATAAAAACTTTTAGCATAAACAAATCCTATCATATTTTTCCAGCTTAGGGAATTTGATTGAATAATTTATTCAGCAGCTACAATAGATACACTTAGTTGAAATGACTCTAATTTATTATTATAATTGAAAATCCAAAAAAATCAAATTAATTGGTCGAATATCGAGTTCTTAAGCTCGGCATTCCTATGAGGAAGAACATGATTCTTATAAATGGAAATTTTTTATGCAGAAATTTAACTGGAATTGAACGCTATGCTTTTGAAGTTTTAAAAATTCTTGACGAGCTTATAAGCCCATCAGATGACATAAGGCTTCTGGTTCCAAAAAACGCTCGGATAATTCCAGAATTCAAGCAGATAAAAACGATATTATCAGCTAAAAGCATAAAAAGTTTTCCACGCTGGGATCTTCTATATTTTTCAAAGGAATGCAAAAGAAACCACGCAACAGGGTTAAATTTCTCCAATACAGCACCATTCGGCAAGAACTGCGGAATTGCCTTTCTCCATGATATTTATGCAAAAGACTTTCCTAATGATTTTACAAGCAAAAAAGATAAGCTCATAAAACTTTATTGCAGAATGAATTACTGGAACATAGCCAAAAATGCAGAAAAAATTATTACCGTATCAGAATTCGCAAAGCAAAGGATAATGAGCACATACAATGTCAAAGAAGAGCGAATAAGCGTAATTCCAAACGGATGGGAGCACATAAAGGCTGTAACAGAAGACGCTGGTATCTTTAATCGTTTTTCAGAACTAAAAAGCAAAGAGTTCTATTTTACGCTCGGAAGCCTTAGCAAGAGAAAGAATCTTAAATGGATTGCAGATTATGCAGAGAAACATACAGAAGATGTTTTTGCTGTAAGCGGCAAAGCAATAAGCGGGCTTGTCGCTCCAGAACTCGAAAAACTAAAGGAACTTAAAAACGTAGTGCTGCTCGGATACGTATCAGACGCAGAGGTCAAAGCATTGATGAAAGCCTGCAAAGCCTTGGTGTTTCCATCTTATTACGAAGGCTTTGGCATTCCGCCGCTTGAAGCTCTTTCTGTTGGCACTCCTGTCGTAATCGCAAGAGAAGCCTGCCTGCCAGAAATTTACGGCAAGGCAGCGCATTATTTAGACATAAAGGATACTGACAGGAGCCTTACATCAATTCTTGCAGAGCCAGCAGAACCTTCAGCAGCAGTACTTGAGAAATACACTTACCGCCATGCTGCAGAAAAGCTCTACGGAGTTCTTAAAGAGCAAGAAGCCAAGCACAATGCCTAGTAAGTAACCTCGCCGTCATGGGCAAGCAGGCTGGAAGCATTCACAGAAGCGATAGCCGCAACATCCCGTGCAAGCTCAGTTTCCTGTGACGTGCGAACTTCCACAACCAAGTCCATGACATTATTTGAGAGGCTTCTTGATTTTACAGTAAAATATTTGCAGTACTTTTTTACAACGTCAAGGACAGACTGCTCAGAGTCATAACCAGAAGCACTGACCAAGAGTATTTTTGGAGCACGTGCCACCGGAATCCTGTCAAGAACAAAAAGAATGACTGTTAGCAAGAATGACATTATACAAGAAATCTCAGCAAGCCCAGCCCCGCAGATAATACCTGTAGAAATTGCCCAGAACAAGAACATCAAGTCCATTGGGTCTTTTATTGCAGTTCTAAAGCGGACAATAGACAATGCACCGACCATACCGAGAGAGATAACAACACTAGATTGAATCGTCAGAATAATTCCTGCTGTTATCAGAACAACACAAGGAAGTGCGATGTTAAAAGTCTTTGAATAGAAAGTTTTTCTTGTCAAAACCCTGTAAGCCGCAAAAATGTAAAGAGCAAACAGGAGGGCTATAACAAAAACAATTATGATATTTGTAGGAGAATTATCATAACGTGAAAACCCTTCTATAAAAGATTTCTTAAAAATGTCTTTAAAAGTCATAAAAACCTCTTTGCTATTTTGAAGAACGCCAAAAACTAGCTTTTAAGCGTTGACCTCATATTATATTTTCTGCACAAATAATATTTTGAAAACGAAGTTTGCTGCAAGCGACTTGTCTGCAAAATCTCGGAGATAAAATCTGGAATAAATTCATCGAATTTCACTTCCAGAAGATTAGTGCCAGCAGGAAGAATTGGTCTTGTAGGTAAATCCGCATCAAAAAACTTAGTAAAATCACTGCCGCTACGTATATTACGGTCATAAGTAACCCGCACATTGCCCTCTTTCCATATAAAAGGAACCCTGTCATAGCAGACAATATTAACTGGCTTAAAACCTCTCATAAGAATCTGAGTGTAGAACTTCTTATATAGAAAAGAATCCTCATTTTTTACATCAAGTCGTCTTCCATACATAAGATTCTCACATCTTTCCCTAGAAAGCGGGGTTGAAAGCTTTAGGCATTTTCCGCGGACTTTTTGCTTTAACTCAAGGGTAATACGCTCAGGGCTGTTATTATAGATACGAATACGGAACTTTTCTCTTGGGTCTGTTCCATCCTCATTCTCTCGGTAGCAAGTATTGAACAAATCGTCGAAATAAATGCTACGTATATTATAAAAACCCTGCTCACCAACATGGGAATCTTTATATAAAACATGCTGAGTTCTTTCTTCTAGATATGAAAGTATGTACTCAGGCGAAAAATATTTAAATTCGTGCCTGTACTTTTTTTTGCGAGAAAGTTGATTCTGAGAATTCTGATTGTCGTTCTGAAAAAAACTCAAATTAAACATCGTAAATGACCACTAGATTCCGTTAAAGTCTATCAAAATTCCAGGCATTAGACAAGAACAGCAAAGGGCTGATACTATATGCAAAATTCCTAACAAGAATCTCTACCACTCAGGTTTCTTTGTTAAGCTCATAAAATAGCGATATAAAGGTGCTACCATAAGGGACTGTATGAATTCCCCTCTCTCAAGCATCTCAAACACTTCTTTCTTAGATTTAAGGTAAACCTCGATGTCTTCACCTGGGTCAAGATGTTGCTCTGCGACTCTTTCTACGCCGACCACAAGAAAACAATGAGTCATATTATTCATTGATGTAGCATTAGGCGAAAGTGTCATAAGCTCAGACCAAGTTCCACCGCTATAGCCCGTTTCTTCAAGAAGCTCGCGTTTTGCAGCGTCGAGCGGCTTCTCGCCTTTCTCAACAGTACCGGCGACAATTTCAAAGCTAGTTTTTCCAATTCCGTGCCTGTACTGTCTTTCAAGGACAATATCTCCGTCTTTAGTTACGGCAACAATATTGACCCAGTCAGGATATTCCAGAACATACCACTCATCAAGGATTCGTCCGTCCGGCAACTGAACCTTGTCACAGCGAGCCGAGAGCCAAGGTCTCTGCACTAAATATTCTGATGATAAGGTTTTCCAGT
>CADCRJ010000344.1 GCA_902803735.1 uncultured Spirochaetaceae bacterium | reverse complement strand
TTTCGGAGTCATGGCAGGAACTTACGGAAGCTTCAAAGCACCTTTCATCAACATGATGACAATTCCGTTCATGTTCATCGGTGTGCTTGTCGCATATTTCTTGAAAGGACAGCCAGTCTCAATCATGACGATGCTCGGGCTTGTAATGCTTGTCGGAATAGTCGTAAACAACGGAATCATTCTCGTCGATTATACAAATCTTTTGGTGAGCCGTGGAAAATCCGTGAAAGAAGCGACCTTTGAGGCCGGGGCAAGCAGATTGCGTCCTGTTCTCATGACAACTTTAACCACAATTCTCGGAATGTTGCCGATGAGTTTCGTGACAACAGGAAGCGCGGCAATGGTTCAGCCAATCGGCCTCGGTGTTTTGGGCGGATTAATTTCCAGCACTTTCATCACGCTTATTTTGATTCCAGTTTTGTATTCGATTGTGATGAAGGACACTATGACAGAAAAAAGCAAAATCAAAATGATTGATATGAATGGCGAGGCGGGCAAAGAACTTTCTAAGAATCTTAACGGTTTCAACGACAAAAAAGCGGCATTCAGGTGCGAGATTATCGCAAACCAGTCCGTGCAGGAAGAAATCACAAGCCTGCTCGAAGAAAAGCTGTCGGATTTCCAATATTCTGTAGTCGAACAGACTTTCGGCCGAGGCTTACAATCACGAAAACTTGGTTCTTCCGTCTGGCCAGAGATGAACTTCGTGCTCACGGCTTATGTCAGCAAAGAAGAGCTTTCAATCGTAACGAATGTAATAGAATCCGTAAAGTCAGTTTTCCAGGGTGAAGGAATCCAGCTGTTCGTCGTTTCGTTGTAGAAAATAAATGGTCGAATGTCAAGTTTTGACTGGAAGCTCGACTTCGACCTAAATGTAACTAAGCGAAGATGTTTTCTAGTTCACAAAGCATATCTGAAATCTTTTTTCTGCTATCTGCTTTTCCGTCAAAGCGTTGAGCTTCTTTTGCAAGATTTGTAAAAAAATCCTGCATAGGCAGAAGCTTTTCCATTGGAACTTTTGCTGGATTGTATTCAATCAGAACGCTTCCTGTGACAGGGTTTGTCTCTACATTTTTCACAGCATCTGATGTTTTCAAAATTGAAAGAGCTTTTTCAACTAAGTCTGTTTCTTTGAAAATTGGTGCTCTGAGTCGGACTCTTCCTGGGAAAAAACTAGTAATCATACTTATTTAACCTCAATTTTTTTTAATTGGATATGTCAGGTTCTCGTAGATAAAATAATCTGCGAGAACCTGTGTCATTACATTTAGCTAAGAATTGGCTTCATTGCTTTGACGCTGATTCCGACTGTGACTGAATTATGCAAGATTGCTGCAAGTTGTGGTGAAATCAAGCCGAAAACTCCGAGCAATAGAAGAGCAGAATTCACTTCTATTATGAAAGCGTTGTTGTCGTTGATTTTTTGAATCAAACCTTGTGCAAGAACTCTTGTTGTTGTCACGTTATTCAGTCCGCCCTCGCTAAGAACTATGTCGGCTGTATCGCTTGCAATAGAAGAGCTTCCTTCAATTGCAATTCCTACATCTGCCGCGCTTAAAGCGGGTGCGTCGTTGATTCCGTCACCGAGCATAAGCACTTTGCCGTTTGCCCGCTCTTTTTTTATCAGGCTGACTTTATCTTCTGGCAAAGCCTGAGAGTACCAGCCGTCAAGTCCTGTACACTCCGCGATTTTTTTAGCCGCACCCTCTGTGTCTCCAGTAATCATCACGCAACGGCGGATTCCTGTTTTTTTGAGATTGGCAATAACCTCGCGAGCTTCGGGGCGTACTGGGTCTCCAATGGCAAGAACGCCAGCAAGCTCTCCGTCATACGAAAGATACAACAGCGACTGACCTGTTTTTAGCGATTCTTCCTGAATAGATTTTACGGTCGCGTCAAAAGGAATTTTTTCGTCATCGAAAATGAAGTGAGCACTTCCAATTCGTACTTTTTTATTGTCGAGGGTCGAAGCGATTCCATGAGCAACGATATATTCAACTTTAGAGTGATTTTCAGGATGCAAAAGACCTTTTTCTTCTGCCATAGCGACTACAGCCCTTCCGAGCGGATGCGGGAAATGTTCTTCAAGGCAGGCGGCTGTCTGTAAAACAAAATCCTCGCCATAGTCTTTCATAGCATAGATTTTCTCGACTTTAGGGTTCGCGTAAGTGAGCGTACCTGTTTTGTCAAAAATAATCGTCGTAGCTTCTGCCGCTTCCTCCAGGTACTTTCCACCTTTTACGCTGATTCCGCAAGAGGCAGCTTCTTTCATTGCAGAAAGGACTGCGATTGGAGCCGCAAGTTTCATTGCGCATGAGTAATCAACCATGAGGGTGGACATTGTTTTAGTAAGATTTTTTGTCAGGAGCCAAGTAATACCAGCCAGAGCAAAATTGAACGGAACGATTTTCTCGGCCAAATTCTCAGAGCGTTTCTGAACTTGTGCCTTAAGATTCTGAGAGTTGTCTATCATCTGAATGATGTTCTGAACCTTTGTGTCCTGTCCAGTAGAGCGTGCTCTGATTACAAGCTCACCTTCGCTCAGTATTGTGCCGGCGAATACTCCGTTTCCTGCTTTTTTGTCAACAGGAAGGCTTTCTCCTGTAATGCTTGCCTGATTTACCATGCCTTCACCGCGTTCTACGGTTCCGTCGCAAGGAATCATGCTTCCTTCTCGGACGATGACCAAATCATCTTTTTTCAGAGCTTCGCAAGGAATCGTTTTTTCCTCGCCGTCTTCGAGAACATGAACTGGCTCGTCAGAAATCAGCAGTTTGTGAGCTAAGTTGCCGTAAGAGACACGCTTTGTAACTTCCTCAATTTCCTCGCCCAGTGTCAGGAGCATGGAGATTGAACTTGCCGTGTTCGTGTTTCCTGTTAGGGCAGCCGTTGTAAGGGCCGTAGCATCAAGCATCTGAGTGCTGAAAATCTTTCCGTTTGTAAAACACTCTCGCAAAGCTGCAAGAACTCGCGGCACAATGTTTATAAAAAGCAAAAATTGCCTGAGCGGAAGAGGAAGCAGTTTCTTTGCGAAGTGGTCTATCATCGTGTTGATGAAAATGCTCATTATGCTCTCTGTTATAGGAATCTGGGAGACAGCTTCGAGCAATTTTTCATCATCGAGATATTTTGAACCTAGAGCCTTGAAAAGGTTTTCTATTTGAGTCTGAGATATAACAGAAGTATCAAATAAAATTAGATAAGAGCCTATATTAGTGTTTACGGAAATGTCTGTGATTCCGTCTTGGACGGCTATAAGGCTTTGAGCTAAAATAGCTTGCCGAGGAGATATTTCGTGCAAATCATAGTGAACACGAAGTCTCCCCGGCAAGCTATGGTGAATTGTAACAACCAAGACTTAAGCCTCTGCTTTTGCTGCTTCTGCTTTTTTTGCGTTGTTATATTTAGCTTCTGCTACGATGTCCTGTGCATCCTCTTTTACAGACTCTGCGAATGCACAAGCATCATCTTTGAGCTGCAAGCCTTTACCAACTACAGCAGCACAAGCTTTTTTGAAAGCTGGATTTTTTACCAATGCAACTACAGCTATCCCTGTAGCTACGCCGACACCAAATGCAACCCATTTGTTACCAATTACCATAATTTTACCTCGGTTGTCTATAATATATTGTTGTTATTTATAGACAACAAAAATGTAACATAACTTACTGATTTAAGTCAATAGTAACAACTTTTTATTATTTTTTTTATGGGAATCCAAATTGCACTATGGTAGTCAGGGGATTCCATGTTGCTGTTTGTCATGTCGTACCACTCAACGTTTGCGTTTCCTGCAAGTTCGTAGTCTGGGTTTCCGGGCAGCCACTCCTTGAAGATTCTTGTGTTCAGGTCCTGTAGTGTCTCTGGAATAGCCCCTATGCAATCGAATACTGCCCAGTCGGTCTGGTTAAACTCGTATACCGACATACCAGCTGGAACATCGCCGCCTGTATATTTTCCCGCGATAAGATAGCGGAATTTATTTGCACCAATGTCGTCGATACAAATACCGTACTCGCCTATATTGTTGTCGATGACTGCTTTTTCGTACGAATTTGCTGGAACTTTTCCCGCATACACATTGTTTGCGTATTTGCGGAAGATTTCATCCCAGAATTTTGGAATTTGCTCATAACAATCTTCTGTTGAAAATTCTTTCTCAAAGCCGATTACTTTAAAAGGAACCTTTGTAATAATCTTAAAGTCCATTTGACTTCCTCCGCTAATAGTTATGCTGATTTTCAACGGGAAAAATGCTTTTATTGGAGCACCGGCCCTAACCTGTACAGGTGTTGAGCCATGGAACCGTGTGAATGCCTTTGTAAAGCTTTCTGGCGTCTCATAGCAGTAACGGAGTGCAATGTCTATCACTTTGTCCTTTGTGTTCCGTAAATCGAGAGCCGCCTTGTAAAGACGCCTGTTTCTAAGGTATTCCATAAGTCCGAATCCGGTCATAATAGAAAAACCTTTTTGCAGGAAGAATGGCGAGAGATATACCTGCTCAGAAATTTCCTGTGCGGTAATATCGTTCGTAAGGTTATCTTCCATAAAGTTTATGCATTTTCTAATAGCCGTCAGCCACTCCATAAAATTTCTCCTGTTGATGCAGTCAGTTTAAAAGCTAAAAACGACAGTTGGCTTTTATTCTATTACCGCCAGCATATAAGTCAAGCAATCCTAGAAGCTGTAAGTGAGCCTGACGTAGCCGCAGCTTGCTTCTTTTAACTTTCCGTAAGTGCTTTTTGCATCGGTTCCTTTTGTATAAATGTCTGCCCCTCCCTTTACTTTGAGCGAATCGCTTATGGCGTACTCGATGTAAGGACAAAGAGCACAGTCTTTTTCATTGAGATTGATTGCCCCGGAGAAATTCAAAGTAAGTAAATCATGCAGGAACGCCCTCTCAAAACTTAATGTTGCCTTAGGCAGCCTTTGCTTCCTTTCAAATTTCTCTTCATCGTAGTCTATAAGCACGTCCTCTATGTATTGTGCCGTGATTGTGCAGCCTGCAAGATTCAGGTCAAAACCTGCGAGTGCACTCACCTGCCTTGATTTTACTGGTTCGCAAGCCTGATTTTTCCATTTTTTGCCAGTAAAATTACGACCAGTGATAAACGCCGATTCTGCCCTAAAAACAAAAGGACCTGCTGGGATTGCCGTCTCAAAGCCTGCCATCCAGAGCCGCTTGTACTCGCCGCTCATAATGACATTTGATTCGGTGCGTTTTATCGTATAAACGGCGTTGTGGTCAAGTCCGCTGTAACAGCTTGCCGCAAAGTCCGCGAACGGGAGCCATGCCGAAAGTCTTGCGCCGCCCTGCATGTTTTCCAGCGTAAAATCGACTTTCTTTGGCTTGTCCCAAACCAGCGGCGTTCCCTCGGATTCAGAGGGAAACATAATGTAGTGCAGCGGATTGTCCCTTTTTACAGGCATTTTTGCGGGCGTAAATACAGGAACCGCCACTAAATCAAGCGAGAACATCTCGGAGTGCAGGTTCAGCAAGGCAGCGTCTACGGCTATTCTCTTATCTTTTATGTTGGAACCTGCTAGCGTCGTGTTGTCCTGCGGGCAGATTATATCAACAATCTGAACGCCATCCGCTTTTCCCCAGATTATTATTTGCTTGCCTGTTCTGAGGCTTGCCCAGTCATTTCCAAAATCTATATAGGCTTCTTTTACATAGAATTCCGAGCGGCTTTTACAAACTGCATCGTAACTTGCCCCTACCGAACAGAACATGCTTGCGTTGTCATTGTATGCTTGCAACTCAAACTGTGCTCGTGTTCGTGAATCAAGGAATTTACGGTTCAAATCCTCGCCTTCGCTTCCATCGGAATTGAAGGCTGGTTTGAAAATTTGAGCAGAATGAAAAGTGTCCGCAAAGCCGCCGAACCTTACTTCTTGTGAGAAGCCTTGTTCGGCGGGGAATATTATGCAAAATATGCCGAGTATCAGCAAAATTTTGTCTTTCATATTCTCTTACCCTTCTTGTGCTACCTACCAATACGACCTTTCTTTAGCTCTGCGACGGTGAACATAGAGTCGCTTAATGGCTGGTTGTAGGTTATATCCTTTGTTTCGAGCAATGTTGAGTGCCCAGAAGCAAGGTTTTCCATGTGCATCTTTTTGACTGTCCAGATTCCCTCTATCTGCTCAATGTCGCTCATTGTAAGGACTCGTTCCAGCTTGCCCTGGCGGTTGTAAAGCTCGCCTTTTTGACAAACATAGCTATCTTTTCTTATCCAGTAGATTCTGCGGCTTGAACGCTCTGTTTTGTCGTGAGGGATACATTCGATTTTCCAGCACACAAAGCCGTCAAGCTCCTCTTCGCCTAGAAGGTTGAAGTCATCTTTTGTAAGCTCCCTGTCACCGATGTCGTCGTAAGTAAAATCCGTGCCCATAAAATAATTGTCTTTGTCTGAGCCTGAGATTCGGCGTTCTTTTCCTGACTTTGGCATGTAAAGCCACGTGTCGTCGTCCTTGCCTTCCTCGTCATAGCCCCACATAAGGTAGCCTACACCCTCTACGTCTTTTGGAGTGAGAAAAACCATTACTGTTTTATCTGTAGCTCCGTAATCCTTAAAATAGTAAGCGACTTCTCGCACTCGTGGCTTACCGCTTTTTGATGTCAGGGTCATTTTCATTTTATAAACAGCTGTGTCGCCCTTATATAAATCCTGATTGGATTTCATAATGTCATACGCGCTCTGAGAATATGCAAATGACGCGCCGAAAAGTGCTGCCGATGCAATTAATTTGATAATAAGATTTTTCATTTTCGTTCTCCTCCAAATGGTTTTGTAAGATAAATCAAAACAGGTGTTAAAAGATAATCTGCCAGTAAAGCCGTGCTCAATCCGATGATTGAGAGCAATCCTGTGCGGTGCATTGTGTTCATTATGCTTGTGGCGTAGACCGCAAACATCGCGCAGATTATCAATGTGGTCATAAACATTGATTTTCCGATTTCCTTGAACGTTCTTATGATTGCTTCGTAATAATTTCCTGTAAGCTCAAAGAAGTATTTGACGTGGTTCGTAAAATGAACCGTATCGTCAACCGCAATTCCAAGAAGCATCGGAATAATCGTCATTGTCATCATGTCGAGCTGGAAGTGGAAATAGCCCATAATGCCCGCAAGAACGATTACCGGTGAAATGTTCGGAATCATTCCGATTAAGCCTGTGCCGATGCTGGCAAATGCGAGAATCAAAAGCACTGCAATCATTATGAATGAGCCGCCAAATGATTTAAGCTCACCAGTTACGATTTTTCCGTTCATTTCGGCAAATTCGGCTACGGTTCCGATTGCGCTTACCTTTGCGTCCGGGAACAGTTCTTTTGCGGCTTGCTCGGCTGCGTTTACATTTGCTGCAATTTGGGTTCCGTCATAGTAAGCAAGGTCAACGTCAACATGAACGGTGTTGTAATCTTCGTTCAGATAGTCGTAAAGTCGTTCTCCGCCTGTGATTTCATAAAGGAACAGCTCTTCTGTAAGCTCGTCCTGGCTTGCTGGAATCGCATGGAACGCTTTGTTGTCGCCGTTAAGCATCTGATGCGTCTCTTTTACAATGTCGAGGACTGATTTAACTCTGGCTGTTCCGTTGCATTTTCTGGTAAGGCTTAATTCCGCGAGCTTGTTTTCAAGCTTTTCCAGCGCGAACATCCTTTCTGGCTTTTTGAATTCGTCGGCTTCCGGGTACTCGACAAGAATCTTGTAGGAATAGACGCTTCCCAGCTGACTTTTCTGCAATTTGTCGATTCGCTGAATATATGGAATCTTAAGCCCCATCATCTGAACATAATCAAGGGTGATGTACATTTTTGGGATTCCAGGGATAAAGACTGCGAGCATCGCAATACAGATAATCATGATTTTCTTGCTGTGTGCGAGAACTGATTTTCCGAAGCTTTCAAAGCGAAGGTCTGTTTTAAGGACTTTTGGATCTTTTGAAAGCTGCTCCGGCGTTTTATCTTTTCCGAATGAGAGCAAAATAGGAATCAAAACGATTACATACAAGAAAACGACGAAAACCGTTGCAGACGCTGTAAGGCCGAGCCATTTTAATGGTCCTATGTCAATCAAAGCGAATGAAAGCATTGATGCGATGGTTGTGATTGCCGTGAAAAGCAGCGGCCAGCCAGTTTCCTCAACGGATTTGATGACAGATTCCTTGCGCTTTCCTGTGAGCCTGAAGTGCATCTTGAATGAATTGATGTAGTGGATTGAATATCCTACAGAAAGTGCCATGCCGAGCAAAATCGGGATTGAGGTCATGTTCTGGTCGCCCGTGATTCCGAGCCATGCCATAAAGCCGAATACGAGCGCGATTCCGCCGACTGTAGAGAAAAGCGGAACGATAAGCCCACGGAGCGAGCGGACAAACAGAATCAGACAAATAACCATTGCCAAAAAGCCGAGAATCAGGCATTTGCCCATTTCCTTCATCATAACGTCCTGCTCTTCACATTCTGTTACAGGAACGCCAGCTCTTAGAAGAGTCCATTTGTCGCTTTGCCATCGCTCTTCGTCCAAAAGCTTGTGGGCGGCTCGTCCTGCCCTGTACATTCCGGTGCGGGCGTTGTCGTCTTCTTCGCCGTAGCCGTAGAGGCTGAGAATTATCCATGTTTCGGTACAATCTTCGCTCACAAGCTTGTTTTTGAGGGCATCGCGTGAAATCAAGAATTTTCTGATTTCTTCCATTTTTGCTTTGCCTTCGTTTGTGCTTGTGTCTGGAATGCCGTCATCAAATGGCTTTACGACTTCCATGCCGTCGTCCGTGCCTTTGCAGACCGAGACGTTCGTGAGCGACATAACATCTTTTGCGAAAGGAATATTTTCCATCATCGCATTACCCAGGTCGTCAATCATGTGAAGAACATCCTCGTCGAAAACGTCCTTTGACTGAACAAGAACCGTGATTACGTCCTCGTTGCCGAAAATCTCTTCGTAGCGGTCGGTGGCAATTTTAATTTCTTCTTTGTCTCCGAACCAGTTTTCCTGCTGGTCTTCGATTACAAGCTTATGAAGACCGGCAAGCCCAAAGGACGTGAACAAGAACATGATTAAAAGCAAAGCCCATCTGTGCTTTATTTGGGCCTGCCCGACTTTTTTGAAAAATTCATTAATTTTTAAGACTTTCATAATATTTTCCTTAAAAAGTTAGTATTAGCTAACCTTTGTTTACTAATGTATATAACAGCGTTATATATGTCAATAACAAAATTTACTTATTACTGCAAAAAATGCCCTTTTAAGACAAAATGCAGTTTTTAGCCGATAAGATGCAAGAAAAGTTCCTCTGTTTTTATGTGCGGATTCCTGTACCTTGCGTCACTTTTTTCTTGGTTGTGGTGAATCGCGTTTTTTGGGCAGTTCTGAAGGCAGCCACCACAGCTTATGCAATTCTGTGCAAAAGAAGGTTTGCCGTTTTTTAGTGTTATATTCCCTGTCGGGCAGACTTTTGTGCAAATCCCGCAGCCTGCGCATTTATTGTTCACTGTGAGTTTGCTCGTGATGCCGATTCCTGTGGAATACTCATAGTTCTGCTTATGATGTGCTGTCATAAATTTATGAAAGAAAGAATCTTTATGGGTAACACAGACTCTTTTCTTTATGTCTGCCACAATTCTTTGAATTTGTCTCTGCTGTTTTTGGCTGTCACCTATCTGTCCCTTCATATCAGCAAATGTGACGCAGTTTTCTGCCATTTTGATTTTATTAATGTAATCAAATTTGCGGTCATTTTTTAGAGCCAGCTTGCTTAGTTCGCTGCAAACGGCACCAGAAAAAAATCCGTATGTAGCAATTGCAAAAAGATAATCGCATTTAGTTTCTATTTTTTTCAAGAATTCCTCAACATACGGTGGAATACATAGACCGTAAACAGGAAAAACAATGCCAATCATGTCATCCGCAAAATAAAATTTTTCCTCAAAAATTAACTCTGGAATAGAAAATCTTTTTCCGCCAAGCTGTTTAGCCACGTATAAACAGTTTCCTGTTGAGCTGAAATATAGGATTTTCAATTTATGCACCTCCTAGTGTTTATA
>CADCRJ010000343.1 GCA_902803735.1 uncultured Spirochaetaceae bacterium | reverse complement strand
CATGTTTCAAATAATATTCCGGCAACATTCGTTCTTTGGAAGTAGAGATTATTCTTGCTGCGGTGAAATCATAGAAATTAAGGAGAGAAAAATCTTCTTCACGAAGTTCATCGGGGAGTTCGTAGCTGAAAGAATCTTTTGACTTAGAGGCATTTTTTACGGTCAGCAAAAACCAGGTTCCTAAAAAGCTCA
Source organism: uncultured Spirochaetaceae bacterium (assembly GCA_902803735.1). Lineage (GTDB taxonomy): Bacteria > Spirochaetota > Spirochaetia > Treponematales > Treponemataceae > Treponema_D. The sequence continues at coordinate 3,784 of CADCRJ010000343.1, read as the reverse complement.
CAAGCAAAAGAGGATAAAAATTTTCTTCATATATAATATCTTCCCCTGTCGGGGAACGGCAGGAAATTCTTACGGGAAGATTTTTTTCAAGAGCCTCGTGAAGCACATCTTCTGTCACTTTTAAATCCGGGCGGGGAATTTTTCTGCTTTGGTCTGTGGTAAAAATGATTTTGTCTTTAAAATGCCGTTCCTCACAGTTGTTAAATCTCTTTGACCTTTCTAAAAGCATGTCCAGGCCACGAAGCGTTTTTGAATAAAATTCATGCAAAGGAAGGGATTGCAAAAGTTGTCTGGCGTTCTGCAGGGCAAAGGCTTCCTCTTCTGTAAGCGAAATATCTGAGAAAGCAAAATTTTCATCTGCGTAACGGTATTCATAGCGGCTGCCGTTTTTTTCGTTAATCACTGGGCTATTGAAAAGTTTCTTGAAAAGCATGAAATCTCTGAGGACTGTTCGGGTAGTTACATTAAGCTTATCCGCAATTTCTTGAAGAGTCAGCTTAGATTGGGAGCGTAAAAGTCGGTCTAAATCAATTAATCTTTTCAGTATTTCTTCTTCGCTTTTCATATTGATACCCCCAGTTTTCATTAAGTAAGTCGGAAAAAAGTTCAGCTTCGTCGAAGTCTAATTCATTTTAGTCTAAATCTCTGATTTACTGTAATAATATCATAAATTGACTGACAGAATATGTCATAGGCGGGGAAATTGCAAATCTTTTTGAGGAAGTTTATTATGAAGTCGCATCCAGAGCGAGTTTGTGAATCATCTCGATTATAGTCTGGCGAGTTTTTACAGGAAGTTTTTCAAAATCTTCATAAACATTCCAGTATTTTAGTGCATCTGATTCTTTGCTGGTAAATTTTGAGAATTGCATAAGTTTAGAATCAGAAGAAAAATCTTCATCTAGCAAATTTTCAAGCGGGATTTTTAGAACTTTTGAAATGCGTAGTGCCGTATTTGCAGCAGGAATTGAATCCCTCTCCAGTCCAGCTCCGATAACCGCATATTTTATTCCTGCCTGTTGAGCCAAATCCTTTCGAGTAAGCCCGAGATAAATTCTCCTGTCTTCAACATTTTTCCAAAATCCCATGTCTATTTTATATAACAATTAGTATATTTTGTTGTGATTTTGTAATTATTAGTATAAAATATACCAATTAGTATTTTGTGTACCGATTGTTAAATTTTAATCAAAAAAATCCAAAAAAAACAGCTGGTGTGACTCATAGTGTCATAGGCTGTGGGGTAGAATGATTACTGAGAACCTTACCGAAAGGAAACTTTTCGGTGACAGGGAATCGGAATGAGTTTATAATACTTTTATGGAAATTTAAAAAAATGGGAGTTGAAGAAGTGTTTGAAAAGATAGTTCCAGGGATGGGATTATCTAACGACATAAAAAAAACTGTTAATGATATTGATTCTTTGGTCAACGAAGATGTAAAGCCATTAATCAGTGGTGATGTAAAAAAAATCACGAATAAAATAGATGCTCTTCTTGGAAGAGAAATCAAAGAAACGCTTGTAAAAGCTAATAATATGCTCGACAAGGACATTCCGTCTTTAATCAGATGTGTAAAAATTGGAATTATGATTATCGCTGTGAGTGCCGCAGTTGTTTCTGTTGGTGCTTGCGTTAAGTTTTTTATTTAAATTTTTATTTTTGAGAGGAGTTGATTATGGTAGTCAAAACTGAGGAAGAATTAGGAAAAGCAGTAAATGAAGGGCAAGACACAATTGAAATTGAAGGAGACCTTTCAAAAAAAGTATTCAAAATAAAAGCTACCGGCAAATTGGCATGGGGAGTATGTATTGGTGCTTTAACGGTTGCTATAATTGCTACTGTTACGGCATTAGTTCCTGATCCTGCAGAGCCAGTAGAGATTGGAGCTGCTATTGTGGGAACAGGCTTGGCAGGGGTGACATTAGGAACGGCGGCGCCTGCTGCGGTTTCAATTGGTATAGCAGGGGCGATAGCTGCTGGTGCTACTGGAACTGCTGTCGTTTCTGCGGCAATCGCAATTTTGAAGAAACTACGAAATTATAAAATTATTGAAAAGACTGCGGATAAACTTGTTTTAAAGAGAAAATAATTTTATTTATCATAGCAAAACTAAAGTGAGGAAAAAAATGAATTCAGCAAAAATTGCAGATTTATTACTAGATATGCAGGAATTATATACGATTTTAAAAACTTCAGGATTAGCAGTGGGAGCTTTAAATAATGGAGCTGATACAAAATTAATACGAGCATTGAGAAAACTTGTTATTGCTGACATTATGCAAAAACGATATGTTTGTTGCATAACAGGGTTGCAAGGTGCAGGCAAAACGACTTTTCTTCAACAATTGTATGATTTACCAAAAGATGCCTTATCAATTGCTGAAGAAAGGGGGGAAAGTCTTCCTGTATTCATTACAGAAAAAAAAGGAGTAACGACTCCCGTTTATAAGATTCACGAATTAGATGTTGAAGCCGACAGACATAATTATTCTGTAATTCCAAGGATTGTTACAAAAGAAGAATTTAGAGAAAAATCACAGTATCGCGAAGAAAATGATAAAGAAGGAATTATTTTTTTTGAAATTGAGCTTCCAATAACTTGTAAGAAAGAAGGTTTATATTTTTTGTTATTGCCAGGACTTGAAAATGTAGATAGCTATTGGGAAAACTTAATATCATTCTCTCTTAAATCATCAGATTCAGCTATTGTTGTAACTACACAAAAGGATGTTAATGATGAATATGGTTATGAACTGATAAAAGAGGAAAAAAAGCGTCTTGATAATAATTCTTTAATTTGCGTTGTAACACATACAATAGATGTTTCGGATATAGATAGAGAAAGTATTTCTCAAAGGCTTCAAAAGGAACCATTGTCTATAAAATCTGAAAATATTATTTTCTTCGATTCTGATTATGAAGGCATGAAACGAAACGCTTGGAAAGAAAAAACAAAAAATGCGATAGCCAAAATCCATTTAAAAAAACATTCTTATGCTCAATATATTTCATCTGTAATAGTAGATGAGATTAGACCTGTTTTGGGGGAAATACGAACGGAATTAGACATTATTGAACTAGGCAATAAAGAAGCAGAACGTAAATTTGATGCCTTTGAAAAAATCGCAAGAAGATATTTTGATTTATGGAAAATAAGACTTCACTCTGAGCTAGATAAAGCCAAGAACAAAAGTATTACTAAACTTCGAAATGAAATGAAACATAGGTATCCAAATTTATGGGCAAAATTTAAGAATGCATTTAAAATAATTGTTCATGAAGATGTTCACGATATCATTAAGAAGGAAAAACTTTTAGAATCAATAATTCTAGAAGGAATGGAACAGGAGGAAGAAGAATATACATCCGAAACCATTAACCAACGACTGAAAGAAATTGAAAAGTCGGACACACTTCGACTTGAAATAATTATAGTTTATGATGACGATTCAAAATCAGAAAAAGAGATTGAAAAGGGGGAATTAAAAGATAAATTCAAAGGCAGAGATTCTCTGAAAATAAAAATTGTTATAGATGATATCTCCAAGGGAAATCCATTTTATCAGGAGGCTTTCAAAAATACTTTTGAAAAACCTATAAGTCCAGAAAAATTTTTGGAAAAAAGATACAATCCGGCTTTATGCTATATAGTTGATGAAAAAAGAAACTTAACAAAGGAATCTTTACAAGAAATATTGGAAGATGAAAAAAAATTGAGTTACTGTAAAGAAAGAGCAGAGGATTTGAGAACTGCTATGGAAATTCTTTTATCCGAACCGAAT
>CADCRJ010000342.1 GCA_902803735.1 uncultured Spirochaetaceae bacterium | reverse complement strand
GCCCTGAATATTGTAAACAACGATAGGAATTCCTACCTTTGAAACTGCCTCAAAGTGGCGGAAAATGCCTTCTTTTGATGGTTTGTTGTAGTAAGGGGTTACGACCAATGCCGCATCTGCCCCAGCTTTTTTTGCGCGCTCGCAGTATTTGACTGCATCTTTAGTGTTGTTGCTTCCCGCTCCGAGAACGACAGGAACTTTTTTGCCTGATTTTTTCTCGAAAGATTTGACTTCTTCCATGACAATCTCGATAAGTTTGTCTTCTTCTGAGCCTGGAGTCTCGTCCAATGTGGGAGTTTCAGCAGTTGTGCCAAGCGGAACAAGACCGTCAATGCCCTGCTCCAACTGGAACTTTACATTTGCTCTGAAACCTTCGTAATCCACCGAGCCGTCTTTGTTCATCGGTGTGATCATTGCCGTAAAGGCACCGCGCAATTTTACCATTTTTCAACCTCTGTTTGCTGAAAATTTATGCAATATCTTGTGATATTATGCAACTTTATGCATTTATATTCAACAGGTCTATTAGAAACTTTCAAATTAAAAAACGCGGAACTGTACAGCTCCGCGTTTTTGTCGATTCCTTCGTTTATTTAGTCGTCATCATGTTGTGTTAAGAATACTAACCAGTAGCCACCGCCTACAATAAGACCTCCGCCGATTATATTTCCGAGGGTTACTGGCAGAAGGTTCTTCCATGCAAAGTTAAGCCATGTTAGTGAATCTGCTTGAAAACCATACACGGTCTTTGCAAAAAGACCTGCAGGAATAAAGTACATATTCGCTACACAGTGTTCAAAACCACAAATTACAAAAAGCATGATTGGCAAGTACAGGGCACCAATTTTGCTACCAACTTCTTCTGTTGAGAATGAGACCCAAACAGCGATACAAACCATGAAGTTACAAAGGACACCCTTTATAAATGCGTCAAGGAAAGAAAGCTCAACCTTAGACGTAGCCGTTGCGACTGCAACCTTTGCAAGTCCCTGGCTGTACATATCAAGAACATGACCATAGTTTACAAGAAAAGCAACAAAAATTGCACCAACCAGATTTCCGAGATATACTACAATCCAGCTGCGCATCATTGCGCTGAGATATGTGTTCCTTGAAAGAACAGAAATAAATATGAGACAGTTACCTGTGAAAAGCTCACCGCCTGCAATGATTACCATCATCAAACCGATTGGGAATACAGCTCCGCTAAGAAATCTTCCTAATCCCGGTGACTGAACGCTATAAGATGCGATTTGGCTTCCCAAGCCACCCAATGCGATAAACGCTCCTGCGAAACAAGCAAGTACGAACAAAACCCAAGATTTTCGCGCCGTCTTACCGTCTCCGACCATAATGTACAGTTCTGCAATCTCTGCTGGTGTATTCATCCTTTATATTCCTTATCTACTGTTGTTTATGTAAATTCATAAAACCAACGTTTAAAAATCTCTATGCCTAAAAATAGAGCTTTTAGACCTATATTTTAAACTATCATAAAAAACAATGCTTGTACACGAAAAATTTCTATAAATAGCCATAAAAATTGCTTTTTTTGAGCAAGAACTTTTATAACAGTTTTATCCTCTTTAAAAGCTTCTTTGTATGTGTTATAATCCAAAAAAGAGGGCGGATGTCGGCTTTTTTATTTTAAAAACTCGACATTCGCCCGAATATTTATTTAGAGAGGTTTATTAATGAAGCCAACACTTTTAGTACTTGCTGCAGGTATGGGAAGCCGCTACGGCGGAGTAAAGCAGATTGACACCGTTGGCAAGAATGGTGAATGTCTTCTTGATTTTGCAACTTTTGACGCAAAAAAATCTGGATTCGGAAAAGTCGTATATATTATTCGCAAAGATATTGAAAAGGATTTTAGGGAACGCCTTTTTGACAGAGTTGCAAGAAATTTCAACGCTGAGTATGTTTTTCAGGAAAAAGATGCCTTGTTGACTCCTGCTGAGTTTGCATCTGCGGCAGAGCGAACTAAGCCGTGGGGAACAATACACGCTGTTCTTTGTGCGAAGGAAAAGCTTAACGAGCCGTTTGCCGTCATCAATTCTGACGACTATTATGGTCGCAATGCGATTGAGACGCTTGGTGGCTATCTTTCTTCTATAAGCAATGATTGCACCGAACACGCAATGGTCGGTTATGTTCTTGGAAACACAATGAGCAAGAACGGTTCCGTAAGCAGAGGCGTTGCTGACGTTAAGGACGGCTACTTGAGGTCTATCACGGAAAACACAAAAATCTATTACCGTGACAATCAGATTATTTCAGAGCTTGACGGCAAAGAAATCCAGATGACAGGAAAAGAATGGGTCAGCATGAACCTTTTTGGATTCTCTCCAAAGGCTTTTGAAGAATTCGATATTTATTGGGATAACTTCAAAAAAACTTCGTTGAACCTGCCTAAAGCAGAGGCTTTGCTTCCTGTCGCTGCAAGTGACATAATTCGCGATGGTCGCGGAAAAATCAAGGTCTTTACGTCTGAGGAAAACTGGTTCGGCATGACTTATCCAGAGGACAAGCAGATTGTAAAAGACGAAATTTCAAAAAAGATTGCTTCTGGTTATTACCCTGAGAAATTGTGGGAAAATTAGGGATTATGATTGAATTAAAAACTGTAAAATCAGAAAAAGTTTGGGGATATGAGAATTGGATAGCCTCAACTCATAAAGATGGTCCGCAGCCAGAGTTTGTTGCTCTTGCAGGGGACTATCCATTGCTTGTAAAAGTCATACAGGCAAATGACACTCTCAGCGTTCAGGTTCATCCTGATG
>CADCRJ010000341.1 GCA_902803735.1 uncultured Spirochaetaceae bacterium | reverse complement strand
CGCCTACTATCTGACCTTTGCTTATAGTCGCTATTCTGTCACACAAATTCATTATTTCATCCAACTCAAAAGAAATCAACAAAATTGCGCGTCCCTTATCACGCTCCGCAAGGATTCTACGCCTGATATACTCAATAGCACCAACATCAAGACCTCGCGTCGGCTGGGCTATGACAATGACATCGCCACCCATATCAATCTCGCGGGCAATAATCACTTTCTGCTGATTACCGCCGCTCATGCTTCCTGCTATAGTTTGAGCACCTTCTCCAGCCCTTATATCAAAATCCTTTATCAAAGCCGTAGCCTTTCGCTTCATCTCAGACTCATTAAGAATGCATTTATGGACAGTATAAGGACTTGCATAATAATTCTTGAGCGCAACATTCTGCGCGACGGTAAAAGCTCCTACAAGACCGTGTTTCTGCCTATCCTCTGGTATATGACCAATTCCCTTTTGAGTACGAGCCCTTACGGACAGTTTTGAAATATCCTCGCCATTAAGCAGGATGCGACCACTTTCCAACGGAACCATTCCCGAAATACCATAAAGAAGCTCACTCTGACCATTGCCGTCAACACCAGCTATACCAAGTATCTCGCCAGCACGAACGTTCAGGCTCAGATTATCAACAGCGAGCCGTCCCTTTGTGCTCTTTATGCAGATATTCTCAAGGCGAAGGACTTCTTTTCCTGCATGAAGCGGATTTTTTTCAATCTCAAACTTTACGGCACGTCCGACCATAAGCTCTGCGAGCTGCTCTTCAGTTACATCCGCGACATTTACAGTATCAATTGTTTTTCCGCGTCTAAGGACTGTACATCTGTCCGCGACGGCTTTTATCTCTTTAAGCTTATGCGTAATAAGGATTATAGTCTTTCCCTTTGATTTTAAGAGACGGATAATATCCATAAGCTCGTCTATTTCCTGTGGTGTAAGGACTGCCGTAGGTTCATCAAAAATAATTATATCTGCATTTCTATAGAGAACTTTTAGGATTTCAACACGTTGCTGCATTCCAACAGTAATGTCTTCTATAATATCAGAAGGATTTACCTGTAAGCCATACGTATTTGAAAGCTCGGAGATTTTCTTCTCAGCAGATTTCAAATCAAGCATTCCAAAACGACCAAGACAAGATTTCTCATTACCCAGTATGATATTTTCAGTAACAGTATAATTATGAATCAATTTAAAATGCTGGTGCACCATACCAATTCCAAGTGCGGTAGCATCGTTAGGATCCTTTATTTTTACCTCTTTTCCACGGATTATGATTTTTCCAAAATCAGGATTGTAAGAACCAAAAAGTATGGACATAAGGGTAGATTTTCCGGCTCCGTTCTCACCAAGCAAAGCAAGGACTTCATTTTCTTTAACATGAAGCGTGACATGGTCATTGGCAATGACCCCCGGAAAGGTTTTCGTAATATCAATCATTTCTATTGCAAAGTTTTCAGCCATATAATGCTCCATGTATAGCATCTTAAAGTTACCTCCAAAAATTTCAACGTTTAGAGGCTTCTTATATTCTAACATAAAAAAAACGGTAAGAAATAAATTTCTCACCGTTTTTTAAATTTTTTATTATTTAATTAATTAGTTGTCCATTGCGCCCAAGCCGGCAGGAACAAGACCTTTCTCCAAAGATTCTTTGTATGTTGGAACAACAGTAATTTTTCCAGAAATTATGTCAGCCTTAATCTGTGCGATTTTTGAAACAACATCTGGCAAAAGCTCTGGGTTTGTAGTTGCCATATCAACACCTTCATCACCCATAGAGAGGTTAACAACTTTTCCAGAGAAAGAACCGTTTGCAACAGCCTCAAGACCATTAACAGTAGCAGACTCAACACGTTTTACCATTGATGTGAGAACAGCAGATTTTTTGTCAGCATAAATACCATCTTCATACTGGTCGCTGTCAACACCGATAGCCCAAACATTTTTTCCCTGAATGCGGTACTCTTTTGTCTGTGCGATAGTACCATTTCCTGTACCACCGGCTGCAGAGAAAATTGCATAAACACCATTATCAAACCAGTTCTTAGCCTGTGTCTTTGCAAGCTCTGGTTTTCCCCAGTCATTTGCATAGTAATCGACAACTTCTGCATTTGGAAGAACTGAAAGAATACCCTGAATATATCCAACCTCGAATTTTGTGATTGTTGCGCCAGGAATTCCACCAATGAATCCAAATTTAGGATTTACAACGCCTTCTGCCTGTGCCTGCAAAGCAGCAGCAGCACCAACAAGGTAACTTCCCTGCTCTTCAGTAAATACGAAATCCATAACGTTAGGAGCCTGTACATAATCAACGTCAACGATCATGTATTTCTGCTCTGGATATTGAGCGGCAACTTCTCCCAATGCATCAGCAAAAGTAAAGCCTGTAGTTACAATCAAATCATAGCCTTCATCAGACATCTGTTTAAGAGTAGGAATATACTGATCCTGTGTAGCACATGTGATTACATCATATTTTTTGCCGCGCAAAGACTGATTTTCCCAAGAATCGCCATAGTACTTCAAAATACCACGCCATGCAGCAGCATTGAATGATTTGTCATCAATACCTGTAGCATCAGTAACAAGACGTACTGTAGGTCTCTTATCTTCCTGAACAGAATTGGTCTTTTCATTACATGCTGTTACCATAAAAAGAGTTGTAACAGCAGCAATAATTCCAGCTACTTTTTTCATATAATCCTCCGAACACAAAGGCGAATTCTTCAGCTCGCCCTTTTTAGAAAAAATGAATAGCTGTAGTATATCAGAAAGAACAATGAATAACCATAGAGAATTATCAAAAAGTCATATATTTAAGAGGTTTTTCAAGATTTCATCGACTTATTTTGCAATTCCCTTTTTCTGATCAGAATCAACCTTATCCTTCCATACAGTCGCTTTTTTCTTAAGCTCCTCGCTTTCCTCAGAATTTCCGATGATAATGGAAAGACGTCTGCTTGAAAGAACATAGTTTATGGCAAGTCTCATATCCTCAACAGTATGCGTAGAAAGCTCATATCGATCTCGGTATTCCTTTGACGACTGGTCGAGCAAGCGTTTTACAAGCCTAACGAAATATACAGTCGTATCATAATCATCTGACTGGGAATCAAAGTAATCTTTGCTTGCCTGCTTCCAGTTTATGATATTTTTAGCAACAGTAGCAAAACGTCCCTGAATCTCGACAAAAGACCATCGCCACTTTGAGTTATCGCCAAAAGCCTCCATAAGAAGCTGTATAGCAAGTCCCAGCTTTCTGATGAGATAATACCTCTTGCTTATTGATGTCGAGGCAATCTGCTCAATTTTATCTTCAATTTCTGTATAAGAAATATCAATAACATTGGTAACAATCTCTTCAAGATAGATAATTGCCCTGTAAAGGATTTTTCGGGCATCATTCAGAGCATCGTTGTTTTTTGTGCCAAGCAAGGTAACAGAAAGATTATTTATTGCTATATAAAGAGTTGCAACATAAATCATTTCTTCACTCAACATAAGTTTTGTCTGTGCTGTCTCGGAAGATTCTGGATCAAGTCGGGCAAGAATGTTTTTCTCCAGCTCAAGGCTCTCAGCAATCTTGTCTTTGTACGGCTGACTTTTTGCAGCAAAAATCTCTCTGCTCTCACTTGTTATTTTTGGCATGGCAAATCATCCTCTAATAATTTTAGCAATAAAATTCATTCTTTACTGCCCGCATAATTACGCGAGTATTTTGCGAGCATCGCTCTTGCGTGTTCCAAAGATTCGCTGCTTGCCGCATCACCAGCCAACATTCGCGCAATCTCGGCAACTCTGGCGTCATCAGAAATCGGACAAATCGTTGTCTGAGTCGTTCCACCTTCGACACCTTTTTTAATCTTTATCTGATTATCGGCAAAAACTGCTATGCTCGCTAGGTGCGTAATACATAAAACTTGTCTATTTTCTGCCAGTTCTTTCAAATGATGACCAATCGAAACAGCAACTTCGCCGCCTATACCAGTATCAATCTCATCAAAAATCATAGTTCCAACGGTGTCTGACGAAGCAAGTATCGTTTTTAGCGAAAGCATGACGCGGCTAAGCTCACCACCAGAAGCAATCTTTGCAAGCGGCTGCAACGGCTGCCCTGGGTTCGCACTTATTAAAAATTCAATGTCATCAATACCGTAAGGACCGATTTTCTGCAAATCACCTTCGCCACCTTTTTCCTGTACATTGACACAAAAACGAGTGCTTGCCATTCCAAGCTTGGCCAGAACAGAAAGGACAGCTTCTCCCATTTTTTGAGCAGCAACTTTGCGAGCTTCTGAAATAGATTTAGCTTCTGTGTAAACCTTTTTTTCAAGCACAGAAATCTCATTTCTGAGAGATTCTTTGCTTTCAGAGGAAGAATCCAGCTCTTCAAGCTTTTGGCGAGCATCTTCCATATAGGAAATAACTTCCTCAACAGGCGCCGAGACAGAAGACGCATATTTTTTCTTTAGATTATAAATAACAGTCTGCCTTTCTTGAACCTGAGCTAATCGATCGGGATCAAAAACAAGCCCCTGCTCATAGCTTCTATACTCATCAGCAAGGTCGCTTAACTCATAAAAAGCACTTTCAAGCCTTTGATTCAGCGGCTCAAGAGCCTTATCAAAAGAAACCGTGCTCGCAGAGACAGAGCGGATTTTTTTAAGCAACGGAACAATCCCGGCCCCTGCATCGCCTCCGTCAAAAGCAGAAGTGACAAGCTCAATATCAGAGTATAATTTTTCAAAAGAAGAAAGCTTAGTCTCTTCCTCATCAAGTTCCTTATCTTCACCAGGCTTTAGTTTCGCATCAGAAATTTCCTGAACAGCAAAATTCAGTAGCTCTATTTTCTGCTCCCTGTCCTTATCATTGGCATCAAGCTCAGAAAGCTTATTTCGCTTATCGACAAGTTCAGTGTATAAAAGAGTAAAAGCACGAACCCTGTCTGAAAGATTCGCGTACAAATCAAGATATTTTCTATGCTCAGAAACTTTCATAAGATTCTGATGCTCGTGCTGACCATGTATGTCTACCAAAAAAGAGCTGAATGCAATAAGCTCCGCACGAGTTACGGCTGTATCCCCTATCCACGCTCCAGATTTTCCGTTCTCGCGAATATACCTGCGCAAAAGGATTCTACCGTCCTCAAAAGGGATTCCGTGCTGCTCAAGCCATTCAAAGGCATTCACTGGTTCTTGACCATCTGCAAGAACAACCTTACTAGAAGGTTGCTCTCCCAAATAAAAAGTTCCGCTAACAACGGCTTCATGCGCACCCGCACGAATTTGCTCTGCGCTACACTTTCCACCAAGCAGGAATGTCAGTGCACCTATCAGCAATGATTTTCCGGCACCGGTTTCTCCTGACAAAACCGTGAACCCCTTATCAAGCTCAATGAAAGCATTGTCTATAAGGGCAAAATCTTTTATAGAAAGATCCTCAAGCATGTTTTGGTCCTCCTGACCAATTCAGTTTTGAACGTAACGCATTATAAAACTTTTCTTTGGTACAGCCAATAAGCTTGACCTTATCCTTTAACTGGCATATCCGAACTTTATCGCCAGCATAAAGCTCAGAAGGAGGCTGTCCGTCAACAGAAACAATCACGCTTGAAAAACGCGACGGAAGAATTTCAATCTCTATCTCGCTGTCAGGACTCAACACAATAGGACGGCTTGACAATGAGAATGCATTTATCAGCGTAAGAACCATAGCATCCAAACCAGGGTCAATTATAGGACCTCCTGCGCTCGCAGAATAAGCCGTCGAGCCTGTCGCTGTCGAGATGATTATTCCGTCAGCCTTAAATTCGCCAAGCGAGACATCGCCATAAGACACTGTGAACGAAATAGTATGCGTTGCAGAACTTGCGCTCACAACAATGTCATTCAATCCAATTGAATCGAATTTATGAACACCATCACAAATCAAATCAGCCTGCAGCATACTGCGCTGATTTATCATTGATTTTCCAGCAAGAAAATTGTCAAGCTCTTTTCGCCATTCATCTCGCTGAACACTGGCTATAAAGCCAAAAGAACCAAAATTTATAGGGAATATCGGGATTCCTAAAGAAACACACCCACGGGCCGCAAACAGAACAGTACCATCCCCGCCCATAGTTATTACAAAATCGTACCCAGGAAAAGGATACTGCAAGGAAAAGCCGCCGAACATGAAAATATCGGTTTGAATGCCAATTGAAACCAAGTATTCCTTAACGACTTCTCCAAGCTGCTTAGAGTCTTCTTTATATGTATTTACAATTATAATGCATTTACGATAAGGCATAATTTAAGGTAAAGATCCTAATACTTTTGAAATTTTATTTGCAGCCTCGCTGCCGAGCCTTGGATACAATGGAAAAAGCACACAACGCAAATACAGGGATTTGGCATGAATACAAGATTCCGAAAGCTCCTCTTCATGTGCCGCAATCACAGTTTTATCATACGCAGGAAGAATCTCTATCTCCTTGCGAGCTGCGTACTGCTTTGCATCCTTAAAGCTACAGTTCAGGACGACAGGAAACGACCAAATCGTGGACTCTGCATCAAGACCTCGCAAAAAAGTCTTGTTCTTGCTGCCAGAAAGCGAATGCTGGAACATTGCGAACAATTCCTTGCGAGACTGCTCATTGCGCTTGAATTCCTTTATCTGAACCCATGCAAGCGCACTATTTATATCAGGCAAAACGTCGATACTCGGAATATCTTCAAGTATATCCTTCAAAGAAGACCATCCTGCACGGGATGCGGACAAAAGGATTGCACCGCCACCAGCCGTAATCGTATCAAATTCTTCCAAGCCGAGAATCGCATAAATACCAAAGGTGCCAGCAAGCTTCTCCGTGCTGCCGTTTTCCTGCGGCTGCAACAAAGGCACAACTGCACCATAAGACTGAGAAATATCTTCTATAACAGGTATATTGAACGCCATGATTTTTTCAATCTCTGGCATAATTCCCATGGTCTCATGAAGAACAAGGACTTTTCCACCATTATTGATACCGTTTTCAACACCATCGACAGTAACAAGCCCTGTCGATTCATCAACATCAAGCACCAAAGGAGAAAAACCCAAAGAAACAACCGTAGTGTAATGCCACACAGGAGCAAGCGCAGAAAGCATAACAGAAGCCCCGCTTTCAAGCCCCAACGCACGCAAGGCGTTTGATAAAGCTACAGCAGGACTTCTCAATGCGACCGCACCATCGCATCCTAGAGATTCTTTTACTGTCTGAATCAATTTTACATTTAGCTCACCCGGTCCGATTTTCTCATCAACCATGCAGGTGAGCACGGCATCCATTTCTCTTCTTCTGATTGTAGAGCTGAAAGTCCGAATCATATTGCAGCCGAATCAGCTAAACCTGGATCAATGATTTTCTGCATTTCATTTGCATTGAAGATTCTTCGGATATCCAACATAATCAGATATTTAGAATCCTGTCGGATAACACCATTGATATATTCAGTACCAATTCCACTAATCATCTGAGGAGGATCTTTTATCTCCTCGGTATTTATAGTGACGACTCGAGCAATTTTATCAATAATAATACCAATCTTATTATTATCAATGTTCAGGATGATAAAGCCTCCCTCAAATTCATTCTCTTCATCAGTCTGAACCAATTTCTGAATCTGGAATCTGCGGTGCAGATTTATTACAGGAATAATCTCACTACGAAGATTAAAAATTCCCTCTACATAGTATGGGGCATTAGGAATCGGCCTTACCTTTGTAACTTTTACGATTTCCTTTACATCCATGATATCAACACCATAGATTTCTTCACCCAGCTGAAAAGTAACCAGCTGGATCTGCCTGTTTTCTGCCATATTACCTCCAACTCACTCAGTTAAAAGTTTGCTATTTATAGTATAACGAACAAGCAACGAAAATGCAAAGAAATTAGTACTTAATCTACAATAAATAATGTAATTGCAAAAACTCGCCCTGCTCCGTTGCTTTTTAAGATTTCAGCACAGGTCTCAACAGTCGAGCCTGTTGTCAAAACATCGTCGATAATTATTAGTGTGTCAGGCATTTTGGAAGCAAGTTTTTCAATCTGACTGTCAGAACGCATTGCGTAAGACTGCCCGATTGTGGACAGTCTGTCCGCCCTGCCAAGTTTTTTTTGCTGCACAACGGACTTTCTTTCGAGCAATGGCAGTATTTTTATTTGCCAGCGATGTTTGAGATAAAAACAAATATCAGAAATCTGATCCCATCCGTTCTTTCTTATTTTTCCAGGTCTAGGAGGTACTGGCACGACAGGGATTTCTCTTCCAAATAATTTATAAAGCTCAAAGATTTTTTTCGCAATAAGCTCCGCAAAAAACGGCGACAAGATTCTCTTTTCTTCCATTTTCCATGAAAACAGAAGCGGCTTTTTCCAAAGTCTGTAAGAATAAAGCGGAAAAACACCGTCCACAGATTTTAACAGCAAATTTTCCCTGCATGAAATACAAACAGATATTTCACCTAGCAGCTGCTTTCCGCAAATACGGCACCGAGGGGAATGTTCTTCCGCAAGAAGCAATTTTCTGCAATTTTTACAGACAGGTATTGCAGAGACGTGCGAACCGCAACGGATACAGGCATCGCCTCCGAGCAAAAACCCCATCAAACTTTGAGCAGCATAAAACAGCCTCATTATCCAAGAAAAGCAGATTGTCGTAAATGTAAATTTCATACATACAATTATTTGAATCAAAGTGCCATAATTCTCAAAAAATAGGTATAATTTTCTATTTTATTAGCTGGTCAAAAAAAACTGCGTTCTAGCGACCTGACAATGTTTTTTTCCAACGTGCAATAGTTTTTAATGCTTGCATAGGTGTCATATCATCAGGCTCGCAAGACAAGATTTCATCAATGATAAGCTCCTCATCAGAAAAGAGTCCTGGCAAATTCGACGAATACAAGTCTTTTTTAGGTGTCTCAGCAGCTACTTCTACGGTCTCAATGATTGCATGAGTTTTATTTTCAGCAGCCTGCTGCAAACCTGCCAAGATTGCGTTGGCTCTCTGTATAACCGTATCAGGGATTCCTGCAAGAGCCGCAACATGTATTCCGTATGAATTTTCAGAAGCGCCTTCCTTTATACGACGAAGGAACACGACGGAACCTTCAGTCTCGCTAACATCCATACAAAGCAGTTTTAGAGACTTGTGCACAATTCTTGTAAGCTCATGGTAATGAGTCGCGAACAAAGTCTTGCACCGAAGAGTGTTCAGCAAATATTCTGATACAGCCCAGGCAATAGAAAGTCCATCCTCAGTAGACGTACCACGCCCAACCTCATCCATGATAACGAGAGAGCGGCTTGTCGCATTTCTAAGAATATACGCTGTCTCTGTCATCTCAACAAGGAATGTCGATTCACCTCTTGCAAGATTATCACTAGCACCAACCCTGCAGAAAATTCTGTCAACAATACCTATGTGGGCTTTCTCAGCAGGAACAAACGAACCAATCTGAGCCATCAACGCAATAATAGCATTTTGACGGAGATACGTGCTTTTTCCTGCCATATTAGGACCAGTAATAAGCGCAAATGAAGCCATTTCCGACTTTTCATCAGAAGAAATGCTCACATCATTAGGAACAAACTCCCCTGTAGGCAAATGCTGCTCAACGACAGGATGCCTACCGCTTTTTACTTCAAAGTCGAAACTTTCATCAACAAGGGGACGAACCCAATTATTCAATGTCGCGCTATAAGCAAGCGAGGAAATAACATCCACATAAGCAACCTTATGAGCGGTCTCCAAAAGATACGGAACATACTCCGCAACTTTTGATCGGATTTCTATAAAAAGCTCGCGTTCCGTTTCCAGAATCCGCTCATTTGCTTCATTTATCTGCTTTTCAATTTCCTGCAAACGGTGCGTAGTATACCTGTCTGCATTAGTCAAAGCACGGCGCAGTATAAAATGGTCAGGAACCTGATTTGTTTTTCCACGAGTTATTTCAATATAATAGCCGCTCAAAGAGTTGCTGCGAATCCTTAGATTTGTAATACCCGTATCGGCTTTTTCTTTCTCTGCATAATCTTCAAGAATCTTGTTCGCATTGTTATGAAGATTCCTGTAATTATCAAGCTTTTCAGACCAACCATCTTTTATTATGCGACCTTCGCTCAAAGATGTCGCCGGGTCTTCAAGAATAGAGGCTTTTATCAATTCAATGATTTTCTCAGCATTCGTAACATCAATATTGATAAAATTAAATGACGAAAGTGCTTCATGGACAGTCAGCCACAATTCCAAGCTGGAACGCAGAGCCTGCATATCCTTTGCATGGGCTCGCTCCATAGCAATACGCCCTGCAAGTCGCTCAATATCAAGCACAGAACCAAACTGAACCTTTACATAATCAAGAAGATTTCTGTTTTTTGTAAACAACTCAATATGATCCTGACGAGAACAAATCTCCGTAACGCTACGGAGAGGATACAAAAGCCAGTTACGCAAGAGTCTCTTGCCCATTGATGTCTGGCAGTTGCTAAGACAATCAAGCAAGGTAAACTGAGTAGATCCATCATTAAGATTTTGTATAATCTCAAGGTTCTTCCGAGAAGAATCATCCATAATGACAAACTCTTTGTCTTTATAGACCTTTATCTCTGCTACATGAGGAGCGTTTGTTATAGTGGTTCTTTTTATATAATCAAGCAAAAAGCCTGCGGGCGAAACTTCTGGAGAATCTTCATCCAATGAGAAAGATTTTAAGTTTGCTGTTCTAAATTGCTCCGTAAGCCGCTTAAATGAAACATCAGAATCAAAATTCCAATCAGGATAATAGCTGATTGACATACGGTCTTGAAGTCCCAATATTTTTTGAACAGTCAGAGCCGCTGCAGTCTTGCCTGAACGTAAACTTTCTGGAAGCAAAATTTCAATAGGATGAGCACGACCAAGCTCCTTCAAGAAACTTTCTTCCATATCGGAAGTTTTCCAAGAAGTCGCAAAAAAATCCGCGGTCGTAACATCAATAAAAGCAAAACCTGTTTCATTTCCTTGAACAGAAAGGCAAGCCAAAAAATTGTTTGATCCACCATCAAGGTACGTACTTTCAACGGCTGTACCAGGCGTAATAACCTCTATTACTTTTCTTTCTGCAAGCCCCTTGCCAGTAGGCTCTGAAACTTGCTCACATATCGCAATACGCTTACCGCAACGCAAGAGCCTGGCAATATAGATTTTTGCTGCATGAAACGGAATTCCGCACATAGGCTGAGAGCCCCTGTGCGTCAAAGTAAGGTTCAACAAACGCGCAACTTCAATCGCATCGTTGTTGAACATTTCATAAAAATCACCAAGACGAAAAAAAAGCACCTCGTCCTGATATTTATCTTTAATGGACTGGTACTGCATCATCAATGGAGTCTGCTCAGTAGAAGCTTCTCTGTGAAAAACAGTACCAGCAACAACTTGGTCTTTAGTTCTACCCATCGTTAAAGACCAAGCTCTGAAATTATCTTATCGGTAACGTCAACCGACTGGCTGTACCACAATATGCCATTTCCTTGCTGAAGGCTCAAAATCATACTAAATCCTTCGGCTTCTGCGACTCGTTCTATAACATTGTACAATTTTTTGTAAAAAGCATCCGAATTCTGAAGATTTCGCTTTAATGACTCAAGCTCAGTATTCTTTGCACGAGTGTAGTCTGACAAGTTATCAGTTTTCTTCATAATCTCGGCGTCAATTTTTGCAACCTGCGCCGTATTTCCGCTGTTCTCGTAGTCGGCCTTCTGCTGCTTCAACTTCTGGATTTCATCAGTACGCTTATTTATCTCGTTTTGGAATTCTGATTTCTTTGAATCATAATTGCGAACCGAAGCCGAATTCTTAAAATAAGCCTGATAAACACGTGTTGTATCAACAACACCAAATCTTGTAATCTGCTGTGCGCTCAAACCTGCACAAAAACCAAATGCAACTAAAAAAATCAAAAAAAGCTTTTTCATAGAAATCCCCTATTTATTTACAATATTGAATGACAATACAAATTTCCAATGCTCATCCCATTTTACTTTTCTGTCAATAACTTGGAATGTATTAGCAAAAAGCAATCTCAATGGGAACTGAGGGATAGTAAAGCGAACTCCAGGACCTGTACTGAAATAGAAGTCCTCAATTTTAAGCTCATTGAACATCGTCCACGGAGTATCTTTTACAGCAGCCGCATCGCCAAACCAGTCAAATGCAAGAATATTCGGAACAATCGGGAACCTAAGCTCCGCAATATTACTGAGCAATGCCCTACCACGACGCTTATTGTAAATTTCAGTCCAACCACGGGCATTAAACATACCGTCGATATAAAGCTTGCTTGAATTGCCGATAGATGTTTCTGGAGCAGGTATTTCAAGAGAAAGACCTGTGTACAATGCAAGTACAACCCTAAAATTCCATGAATCCGTTATATTTTTGTTGAACAAAGTAAAGTATTTTTCAAGCTTTGTGTCTGTACGCAAGAAAAACTCTGACTCCATAGGAAGCAAACCGAACCATGTCAACTTCTGGCTAGCAAACCATCCTGTAGACGGATTATAATTTATATCACGGTCATCAATAGAGAATGAAGTCCAAACAGAGTTCTGCAGACCCCATTTATTCGCATAGTCGCTTATCGTTATATCAAGCGGAGTCCACAAATCCTCGTCGTAAACATTATTAATCAAGCTGCTGGAAACACCTGTCGCAACAGACAAAATTGCCCAGTCAGGAGTCCAACGACGTCCAATAGCAAAAGAGTTTGTCCATCGCCATTGCGTATAGTCCATGAAATAATCTTCATCGTTTACGATACCGTCTTTGTCAATTTTCAGGCGCAGACCGCTCTTCTCCGCATGAGAAAATTCGGTGCTTACAGCGACTGAGATTGGCTTACCAAAGAGCCAGCCCTGCTCAAGGCTAAGACCAAAAGACTGTTGTTTTGTAGAACCCGTCGCACTAACACTCAAAGAGCGACCTGTTCCGAACAAATTACTGTTTGTCCATTTTCCATAAACGGCAAAAGGAAGATCATCCGCATCAGAAACACCGCTGAACGTAACACCAAGCTCAATAGCCGTAGTTGACTGTTCCTCAACTGAGAACACAACATCTACAAGGTTTTCCTCGGAACCTGGCAAGACCTCAGGAACTACAGCACTAAAAAACTGCAAGTTATACAAGTTTCTTAAACCTGTTGAAATCTTATCTTTTGAAAAAATATCTCCAGACTCAATAGGAATCTCTCGGCGAATTACATAATCTTTTGTCTTTGTATTTCCTTTGATGACAACATTTTCGATATGACTTCTAGAACGCTCCTCAATGGTGATTACAAAAGAAATAGTCCTGTTCTCAGGATCCTTCGACTGAATAGGAGTAAACTGGTTTGACGTATAACCGTTTTCATAATACATATCTGCAATAGCTGCATAGCCTTCTCGGAATTTAGTCTGGTTAAACGGTTCGCCCTCTTTCAGTTTCATACAAGCAGCAAGCTTCTCATCGGAGAATATTTCATTTCCCTGGAAAGAAACCCCTGTATAAGTATATTGTGCACCTTCTTGTATATAAAATGTAATAGTCAGCTCGTTGCGGTTCTTTTTCTCGTTCACAAAGGTCTCTTTCGTCACGTCAACGACATCGGCATCCATATAACCGCTGTTCTGATAATAAGTTATGATTGCCATTCTGTCAGATTCAAGTGCCGACTCCTGAAAAGCACCCTTTTTGAAGACACCTTTCTTTTTGAGACTTATCTGACCTCGCAATTTTTTTGAAGAAAACAGTTTGTTTCCTGAGAATTCAATTTTTGTAATTACAGTTGAGCGACCTTCGTCAATCTTGAACGTAATTTCAATACCTTTCTCAGTCTCTTTTGTACTTGAAGAGACTTTTACATTAGTAAATCCCTTTGAAAGATATTTATCACGAATAGAACGCTCATCAATAAGCAGTTTGTCAGCAACAAAAACATCTTTTTCTTTTGCGGAGATTGTTTCTTTTAACTCCGTTGTACGAATCTGATGATTTCCTACCATATTAATGCGTGTTACAACTGGTCTTTCCTTTACATTGAAAACAATAGAAACAGTATGCTTTTTTGAGTCACCAGGCAAAGCCTCCGGACTTATATCATCAAAAAACTCAAGAGCATCAATGCGGTCAATCATGCTATAGAAAAGCTCATCAGTAAACTGCTTTCCTACAAAACCACTTATAACGCCGTTCAAATCCCTTGAATCAACGCTTTTCAAACCCTTGAATGAAATTGATTTTATGACCTTTCCATAATACCACGTGTCATCAGAAGCTTCTGAAGAATCCTGTGCAAAAGCAGTTCCAGACAACACTACGAAAAGTGCCACAAAAAAAATAGACAACATACGATGAAAGACTTTCATACGAACTCCATACTTTTTAAAAAGAATGTTTCCAAGATAATGTAATAGATGTGGCAGGCATCCAAAGATTTTGCTTTATTGATTCCAAATTAGGAGCAACGCCAAGACGCATATTAACATAAGGAGAATTCAACTCAAAACCGAATTCCGGCTGGAAGACAAGTCCCTTTGTAACTACACCATTGTCATTTTTGGTCTCATCATAAGTCCAATGAAGCATAGCATCCGTATAAATCACACTGCCAAAATACTTACCTATATAAACAGTTGAGTTATCAAAAAAGTTACTGAATGATATTTTCTCATTGTCAGAATTTTGATTCAGCTTTACTGCATTCTGAATAACATTAGTACGAATTGAAAATATATCAAAATTACATACTTCACGCAATGCGTTTTCTATACGACGAACAAACAGAGACTGAACAACATAATCACCGCTGGAGCCACCAAGAGCAGAAGCACTGTCAGAATCGGCAGAAACAATCTGTCCAAGAAGTTCCATAATTTCCCGTTCAGATTTTGCGGGACTTGCCGAAAATACTGGATTAAATTCGCTAAGACGCTGATTTCTGGCACTCAGTATAATAGAGACCTGATTACCTTTATCATCTCGTTCTCGCGTCTCTGCCCTTACTGTAATCCTAGGATCAATATTGTTCTGAGTTTCATTGAATATAATTCGACCTTCTTTCAAATAAAAGCTTCGGCTCAAATATGAAATATCCCCGCCTTTTAGCGTAACGTCCCCCTTAAACGTAAAATCTCCTGTAGAAGAGTCCAAATACATATACAAAGGAGTATCTGGCACAACGAGACCTTTCATAAACGGATTGAACAGAATCTGAACTCGCTGACCAACAATAAGATTCAAATCAACAATAAAGTTCATATTGCCAGAGTCATCATCATCATTGGCTTTGCTAAGACCTGGAATAACAGGAATAGCGTTAAGAACCTTTTCCAATGACAAGGTATCCTGAAGGGCTGTCGAAACAATCTCTACGTCTGCATTGTCACCAGCAATAGTACCCGTCACGGAAAATTCATCAGGAAGATTAAGAGCCAAAGTCAAATCCAACTGAGCATTGCCCTTGTAATGAACAAACGGGAAACTCATATCATAAGGAACTTTTTTCTTGTCAAGAGAAAGAACCTTGAGAATTACCGAAGAAATTGCCCACCTATCAAATCCAATTTCAGAAGAAAGCTGAACGCTACCTTTACCGAGGGTAAATACAGTTTCGGGCATTACAAGTGAATCCTGCTCGGCAGAAATAGCAACAGAATCAGCCTTCAGGACTGATTTTGAAAGGATTG
Organism: uncultured Spirochaetaceae bacterium; assembly: GCA_902803735.1. Taxonomy (GTDB): domain Bacteria; phylum Spirochaetota; class Spirochaetia; order Treponematales; family Treponemataceae; genus Treponema_D. Next base: position 2,295 of record CADCRJ010000341.1, on the reverse strand, counting down.
GTATATTCAGTCCGATTCTACTGACATCAAGCTTTCCAAAAAATTCAGGGTCAGTCGTAAGGCCTTTTATACTAAAACCGCCGTCAACAATGCCCGATGCAAAAGAAAAAAACGGCAGAACAATATTTGAAGAGAATTTTTGTAAATCAGCATGAACATTTGAAACATTAATTTCAATGGCATTGCCAGCCAAAAAGCCACCGACATCAAAAGTAAGCATTTGATTTTTTGACACAGAAGCGGCAATGGTTCCATCGCTGGAAAACAAGGCCGAGAAAACGCCAGAGTAATCAGAATGCACCTCGAACTGCCCCGGAACCTTTGTTGCCGTAAGCGAGAACGGAATCGGCATAGTAAGAAAATCGCTTTCAAGCCCGCTTGAAGAAACTTGCAACGAAAAGTAATCGGGCACAGAAAACCTTTTTTCTTGCGGCAAACCTTCAATTTTCATAGTAAGCGGTATATGAGTTTTATACGAAGAAAAATCAAAATCCAATATCGCATCAGCAGTCCCCACAAAGTCCTTTGTATCAAGGATTGCATTAAAACCTGAGATTTTGGCAACAGACCAGCTGGCATTCAAATCGGACACGCTTATACTGTTATCGTCAAGAACCAGAGAGCCAGACACCAAAAGCGGATAGCCATGGAACTGAGCGTTAAGCTGGTGCAAACTTAACGAAACTAGCGGATTGTTGAGCGTTCCGCTAGCAACGGCATCAGCAGTCAGAATATTGTCTGAGAATTGGCTCGGCAAAAAACGTCCGACTGGGAAATTCTTCACATTGGCAAAAGCAGAGAAATAAAAATCGTCCCGCAAAGTTTGCATCGAGAAAGGCAAGCCAGAAGGATTGGTAAAATCTGCTGTAATTTCCAAAGACTCCCTGCTTACAGGACTCTTTCCAGTCAAATCAAAGTGAAGGGAATCAAAGATTCCGTTCTGATAGTTCCACATGAGCTTTCCAGAAGCGTCAAGAACAGAAACCTCATCGGAATACGAAACTCTGTTAAAAACAAAGCCGTAGCGATTCATCTCTCCTGAAATTGCGAAACGAGGCTTAAAAGCGATATGTCCAGACGGCTCCCAGCCCTCAAAGTTCTTTACGCCTACATGAATTCCAGATTCGCTGGACCAATTAAAAGTCGCGTTTGCAGAGAACGAAAATATATTTTTTCCAATAGATGCGGGGAAATTATTAAAACGCAAAGAGCCTTCTATAACATCATCAAAGAAAACAACGGCATCAAAATCGTAATCTCCAGAAATAGAAAGCCAATTTGAATCATAATTTCCAAAGAAATTGTACGGAACGTTGTTTACGGCAAGATTCGATGAAAAATTAAATTCACTGAAACCATCAAAGAACTCAAGAGAGATGTCGCCGTTAACAATCTGATTTCCATACAGCAAGTTAATCTGGCTCACCTGCATAGTTTGATTTGAACCGTCAGCAGAAAAGGCAAGGATATCCTGTTCCTTGTTTTTATTCGTCAAAAAGCAAAGGGGCACGTTAAAAGAAAAAATCTTCTTAAAATCAGTCGAGAAGAATATTTCTTCACCCGTGAACAAGTATGGTGCAAATGTTCCAGACAAATTCCTTAGTTTTTCAGAAACAGAACCATTGGTAACATAAGCGGCAGAAAGAAGTGCACTATCTCCAAATATATCGATTAAAGAAAGCTGTGCCGTAAGAAAATTATTACCGCCAAAAAGGTAGCTTCCGTCAAGCTTCAGTTTGCCAGTTCGTCCATCACTCTCAAAATGAGACGGGTCAAAAAATTCCACAGAAAAATCAACAGAATCTTTCTCTGGCTGTATAGTAAGCTGCAAAGCGTTAAATTCCTTGTCGTTCATAAACAAAACAGGACTAAAACAAAAGAAGCCCTTGCTCAACGGGTCAATTTCAAACTCAGATGAGATTATCGTACCATTTTTTAGGCAAAGATAATTCAATGCCAAATTTCCGTTGGGCTGTAATCGCCGAAAATTAAAACTTCCAGAATAGCGGGCATCAACAAGGTTATGCTTTACGCTAAGGTCTCTTATCTTTACAAAACTCTTGTTTCCAGAAAATTTTCCATGCATGGCAAGATTACTGTCAGCAAGAAGATTTGGGAACATAACGCCTAAGTCCGCGTTATATGAAAAATCAGAGGAATCAACGCTTCCCTCAGCTTTGCCAGATATAGTCATTCCAGCAATTTTCTGGAGAAATTCATTTTTATTTTTGACAAGCACAAGCTTAAAAGGATTCAGATTCTTTGAAGAAAAAGAAAAATTCAGTTTTTTGACAT
>CADCRJ010000340.1 GCA_902803735.1 uncultured Spirochaetaceae bacterium | reverse complement strand
CGCGACCAGCCCCGCAACAAGCGCAACCCCGCCCAGCAGCAGCAAACCGCCGAGCAGCAGAAATACATCAACAATCGCACCAAGCGCATGTTCACCAGTCATAATAATTCACACCCTGCTTGCAAAAAAAACGTCGTCAGAATCTTACCAATCATCGCTAATATCATTCAGAAGAACATGAGGCGAGTTTTGCACTTCTTCAGCAATTTCGCTTTCAGCGGCAATCTTTTTTGTCCTCATAAAATCTCCCGTTAAATCATCTGAAATATCGCAGAGTGCAATATGCGTTTCCTGCTCTTGTTGCGGGGCGGCGCGAGAAATCGGCGTTGCAGAAAGAGTTTTTCCTGCCGTCTTCTTCAGCGTGAGGAGCTCCACGATTTTGTCGTAATTATCTTTCTTCTTGCCGTCAAGCTCTTCATCGGCATAGAGAGCCGTGAACAGCTCAAGCGCGGTCTTGCCGTCCTTGTCCTTGAGCGTGATGTCCGCTCCATGAGAGACCAGAAAACTCATCGACTCCAAAGCCTCATCGCTCCACAGACGAACTTCCTTCACCGCATACATCAGCGGCGTTTTGCCCTCGTCGTCTATCGCGTTCACGTCCGCGCCAGCTTCCACAAGAAGAACGGCAAGACGGGTTTTCAATTCGTCCCAGTCGTATCGAGCAGCGGCAAAATGAAGAGCCGTTTTTCCCTTGTCGTCTTTTTTGTTTGCGTCGATTTTTTCAAGCAGCTTTTCAAGAATATACGCCTTTGTTTCTATGTTATATTCACTTTCATAGCCGCCAAAAAGCTCCATCACAAGCGTTTTCTTTTCGTTTTTCTCGTAACCGCTTTCGTAGCCGTACATATAAGTGCCGATTTTCGCTCCTGCGTCCAAAATCACTTTGGCAGACTCATAAGAACATTCTCGGATTGCATACTGAAACGGCAGGAACGGCTTTCCAATCAGCACTTTTTCGCCGTTTTCACCGACTTCATCGCTTTCCTCGTAGCTGTCGATGTTCGCACCATGCTCGATTAAAAGCTTAACGATGCCCTCCCTGCCCTTTGCAATCGCGATAGGCATAGCGTGAATTCTCTTGAAAGCAATCGTGCTGTATTCGTACCTCCAAGGCTCTTCGCGAACAAGGTCGGGCACTGCTCCCGCGTCTAGCAAAATTTTGGCGATTTCTTCGTATTCCGCATCATTATAGCTGAGTCCGTGTTCGCAGGCTGTGATGAGCGGCGTCCGGTAGCCTTTGCCCTCGTTCACGTCTGCGCCTTTTTTGATGAGCTTCTTGATTTTCTTGATGTCCTTTTTTTCCACCGCGACGATGAGCGGGGTGCGTTCGGCTTTGTATTTTGCTTCGTATTTTGCTTTGTATTCCCGATGAATTTTTTCATCTTTGAGCGGGTTAATCACGAAAACCTGCAAAAGCGGAAGCGAGAACGCAAAAAGGCTGATTCCGAAAACGCACGCCGCCACAGTCTTGGCGACACCGCCCAGAATCAGAGCCAGAATCCCCGAGACAAGCGCGAGTCCCCCCATTGCAGCCATAAAAACAATCGCAATAAATACCGCCCGAAGTGCGTCTCCGTCCCATGGTGCTCCCATTTTTCCTCCTCCTTAAAAGTCAAATCTTTTGCAATGAATCGCGCGCTTCCATCCGTCAGAAAGCTGCTCTTCTTCAAGCCAAGTGCCCTTTTCTGGTCGATTCCCGCTGTCGTCCACAGACGTTTCGCCGTAATCGTAGGAATATTCGCCGTTTGTGTAATTGAAATAAAGCGTACCTTTTAGCTCGTAGCTGCTGCCATTAAACTCGTGGATTTTGTAAATCAAAATGCCGTGAGTTGTGTTTTCCATTGAATAAATCAGACGCTTTTCGCTGTCCAAAGCAAGGTAAGTCGGCGAAAAATCTTCCCAGAACGGCGGATTCAGCTCGTACTCGCATTTCTCGATATTCCAGAAATACACGTCGTAGTAAGGCTGTGCGCCGCGCATCGTGTAGCCTGCCAAAATCACGATGTCATCGTAGCCGTCAAAGTTCAGGTCAGCCATCTCAAAATATTTTTTGTTCACGGCGGTAAAACCGTTTTCGGTCTTGATTTCGTAATTAAGAACCTCTGAAAGCTCGCCGTCTTTTTTGACTTCAAGGTGCATTGTCCTGTCCTGAACTTCTTTGCCAAAATCGCTGTCCGGGCAATTCACCGTGATTTTGTAAAAATCCCCGCGCCCCAGCAGAATCATAATCCGTTCCGTGGTAAGTTCGCTTGCTTTTACGGGCGTTTTAAGTATGCGGGTTTCGCTCTCAGTTTCGTATTCGTAGTTATCGCCCGTCGGGGTTGTGCAGTCTGATTTGATTTTGTAAAGACAATATTCATCGCCGATTTCTTTAAAGAAAAATGTTTCATACCAAAGAAAATTTCCGCCGCCCCAGTCAAACGAAAGCGCAAATCCGTCGTCAGTTTCTTGAAAATCACCGAAACCAAAGTTTTTCGCCTCAAAGTCTGACATGGGAAGTCTGAAATTGCAGTCTCCGCCCTGCCATTTGACATAAGCCCAACGGCGCGGGTGCTGATGTTCTCTGTCCCCAGCTTCTGCAAGACGCTCAATAAAAAGCTGCTGAACATAGCAGGTGTAATGCAGTGCAAAATAATATTCTCGCTCGAAGCCGTCATAACACGTGGAATTTTCAAAATCATAATGGCTTCCATGGACGTATAAATGGTTGCCTTCAAACTTAAATTTTTTCTCAAACGATATTTCTTCGGTTTTGCTTGAATAAAAAAGAAGTTCAGTAGCGAGCGGGTCAAACGTAAAGGCATCATCAACGCAAAGCGCATAGTGTGCATTTCCTTCAAGATGAGAAAAATCGCCAATCCAATACAAAACAGTTTCGTTGCCGAATTCCTTTTTGTGAAAATTGAGCGGGATTTTCTGCGTTGTTTTGTAAGAGCAATTGAGAATCTGCTTTTCTTTTGTGCCGTAAGTCATGCAAAGATAATAAGTGTTAGGTTCGGCAGCCACACTTATCATAAGTTCGTAATTCAGAAAATAAATGCCATTGCCAAGTGAAAGCGCGTTTCGCAATTCG
>CADCRJ010000339.1 GCA_902803735.1 uncultured Spirochaetaceae bacterium | reverse complement strand
TAGAAACATTGCTAAGGGTCGCCCCAGAATCATTGATTTTATGAACTCCAATTGCCATTTCGTCCATGCTAGAATTCATCGCATTCGTAGCATCATTCAGGACATTCATTGCCTGAACAATAGAATTACTCTGTCCAGCAATCTCTTTAGAAGATCTCTGTACTTCCACAGTACTGTCATTCATATTACGCAAAGCATCCGTAATCTGTCTTGAACCTGCATTCTGCTCATCCATAGCGGCCTTAATCTGAACAACAAGCTGGTCGGTCTCTTTTATCTTATTTGAAACAATACCTAGTGCCTTGCTGGACTCATTTGACGAAGCGACAACCTCGTCTATTGAAGTACGTATGTTTGAAAGCTGCTCGCTTATCGTCTGTGACTGAGCGGAAGATGTCTCGGAAAGCTTTCGGATTTCATCAGCAACTACCGCGAATCCTTTTCCTGCCTCGCCAGCGTGCGCAGCCTCAATCGCAGCGTTCATAGCGAGAAGGTTTGTCTGCTCAGCGATGCTTGAAATCGTTGTATTAGCGTCCTGAAGCATCTGCGACTGACTCTCTATCTGCAGGATTCGGTCATTAACGTCTTGCTGCTTGCGGAATCCCGTCTCGGCATTTGTCTGCAAAGAATCAAAAGAAACCATCATCTTGTCAACGGATTTATTTACAGAGCCGATGTTTCCTATCATCTCCTCAACGGCTGCAGATGCCTGAGTTACGCTTGCACTCTGATTTTCAATAAGGGCATCAAGTTTTACAATTCCCTCAGAAATCTTTGAGACGTTACCATTGGACATTTCAACGCTATCTGACTGATTGCGAATCTGATTATGAACACTATCAATCGTAGCACTAATCTGAGTTATAGTCGAAGAAGTCTCCTGCGTAGTCTCATACATAGTGCGTCCGTCATTAATCAAATCATTTTTGGACTCTTTTAGAGAGCGAACAATTTCCTGAAGCTTATCCATAAAAAAGTCAAAGTAAATGATAAGGTCACCAATCTCGTCCCTTGTGTAGAGCTTACAGCGTTTTGTCAAATCTGCCTCGCCAGTAGACAAATCTTTAAGGAAATTCGTAACATTGTAGATACGCCACATCAGCCATTTTACAAAACGATAACCAAGAAGAGAAATTATAAGAACTATCACCAGACCTACAGGTATTATGAAATTCAATGAACGATTACGAACCGATTCAATAACTTCCATTGATTTTGCGATAAAAAGCATACCTGAAACATAACCGTCATCATCCTTAATTGGCGAATAGACAGAAAAATATCTCTTACCTTCAAGTTTTACAACTCCAACGAAAGGTTCCCCTCTCTTAAAGACTTTATCTTCTATATCAGGGTTATTGATTTTCGTTCCTGCAGCAACACTCATAGAAGAAATAACGCGAGTATCACCACAGAAAAGAGTATTTTCTACATCATAACTTTTTGACATAAGACCTGTGAAGTCACCAGAAGCCAAATCGTAAGCAGAAACAACAATGCCTAAAAGAGAACCGTCATCATACACAGGAACTGCGTAAACCATTGCATAGGGAGAATAACCAAACGGCTCGTAAACAACAAGAGAATTACCGTTCATAGCGTTTCGCACGCTTTTTAGTGAAGAAAGATTTGTTCCGTCCGAAACACCAGAGCCACCGCCAGGAACAACAACGCCGTTCGCATCAAGAACTGCAAGGAATTCAAAATCAAGCTCATTCTCCTGTTTGCTTACAATTCTGCTCATTGTATCAACATCGCCATCAATAAGAGCTGTTTTCAAATCTTCTCTGTCAGCGTTTATTATAGAATAACCTTTTAATGTTGCAACCCAGTCAACAAGAACACGCAGAGCCCCCTGTGCAGTATGCTCAACGCCCTTTTCTGTATCTTTGACAAGTCCGCTGTCAAAGATAGATAATGTTGTAGCCGCAATAAGCAAGGCAGTCAAAAATACGGAGCCTCCAATCATTGCCAAAAGTTTTGTAATAATTCTTACTCCGTGTTTTGCTGTTCTGTCAAAACGATCAAGCTCTTTTTTTTCCTTTGCCATATCAGCTCCTCAGTTCCTAAAATAATTATTTATTATCAAAGTGTTTTTAATTATATACCCACTAGTAAAATTTTGAAAACAAAAAATAAAAATTTGCAAACTAACAGTTTCGGGGTTATGATAATATTATAAATTACAAAATATAAATAAAGGAGCTATTTTTTATGTCTACTTCAAAAGAACCACGTGTACTTGCAATTATTTTGGGTGGTGGTAAAGGAACAAGGCTTTACCCTCTTACAAAAGAACGCTCAAAACCAGCAGTTCCTTTCGGCGGAAAATACCGAATAGTTGATATACCAATCTCAAACTGTATTAATTCAGGCTATCGTAAAATATATCTTTTGACACAGTTCAACAGTGCCTCATTGCATCATCACATCACAAACTCATACAACTTTGACCGATTCAGCAAGGGATTCGTAGAGATTCTCGCAGCAGAGCAGACTCTTGAGCATTCTGGTTGGTTTGAGGGAACGGCAGACGCTGTTCGCAAGAACATGAGCCATTTCAGATCTCAGAATCCTACCCACTATATTATCCTTTCTGGAGACCAGCTCTACAGAATGGATTTGAAGGCTTTTATGAAGAGCCACATTGAAAGCGGTGCGGACATAACAATCGCGACAACTGCCGTAAATCGCCGCGATGCAAGCGGTTTCGGAATCATGCAGATTGACAAAGACAAGAAAATCACAGCATTCCAGGAAAAGCCAGCTCCAGACAAAGACATCTCAGACTGGAAAATCCCAGAATCTTCACGCGGAGATTTGCCTGCTGAAAAAGAGTATCTCGCCTCAATGGGTATCTACATTTTCAACGCGGATGCAATGGAAGAAGCTTTGGACAACAAGTTCACAGACTTCGGAAAAGAAATCATCCCTATGTCAATCAAAACAAAGAAAGTAAACTCTTACATCTTCAACGGATACTGGGAAGACATCGGTACAATCAGAAGCTTCTACGAAGCAACCCTTGACCTTACAAGCCCGACACCAGCATTTGAGTTCTACGACGGAGACAAACCGATTTATACTCATATGCGTAACCTGCCTACATCAAAAATCAACAACGCAACTTTTGAGAGCAGCCTAACTTCAGAAGGTTGTATCATTTCAAAAGCAAAGATAAAGCGTTCCGTAATCGGTGTACGCTCAGTCATCAAGTCAGACACAGAGCTTGACGGCGTTATTATGATGGGTGCCGACTATTACGAGAATGAAGACGCAAAAGAGAATGACGCAAAAGCAGGACGACCAAACATTGGAATCGGAAAAAACTGCAAAATTGCGCAGGCAATTATCGACAAAAACGCTGCAATCGGCGATAATTGCCGTATCAATGTAGACGGAAAGAAATACGAAGACGGTGACCATGGTCTGTTCTATAGTGCAGACGGAATCATCGTAATCCGCAAGGGATCCGTAATTCCTGCCGGAACAGTAATTTAGAAAAACGAGGATAAAAAATGCCAGAATCAATGTTTGACAAGCTAGGTGACTTACTGAGCGAAGCCCTTGATTCTGGCAAAACTTCTTTTAGAGAAGAAAAAAAAGAATCCGTTAATAGCGAACCTAAAAAAGATACAGAAAATTCTGATATTAAAACACAAGAATCAATACCGTCAAAAGAGCAAGAAGACGACCGCTCCAAAAAAACTGACAATCAACAAACAAAACAAAAACATGAAAGAGCTTACACGCGGGTCAACGAGCAGGACAAGCACAATGCAAAGCAATTCATGTTTGATCATTTTGCAGGAGCTTTTGAGCAGCAAGACAAGCCAAAAAGCAACTACACAATCTACAAGAATCTTTCGTTACCAGAGAACATTAAGCAAGCACTTGGAGCTTTGTCGCTACCCGAAGACGCAACCGCAGAGCAAGCAAAAAAAGCCTACCATGAAAAGCTTATGTATTATCACCCCGACAAATGGGGCGATAACCAAGTGCTGCAAAAAATTGCGAGAGAAAAAACGCAGGGCGTTATAAATGCATGGACGCTGCTTGAAGAATGGTTCAAAAACAAGTAACCGATAGCTGTTATAGCTCTTCCTGACTATCCTCGCTTTCAAGGCCATACTCCAAGAGCTTACGATGCAGGGTTTTTCTGCCAATACCAAGAATATCCGCAGTCTTTGACTTGTTTCCCCTGTTCGCTGCCAAATTCTGCTGAATTATCAGTTTCTCGGCTTCGTTAAGTTTTATTCCCACAGGAACCGCAACAATCTCAGATTTAGAGTCGTTGCTGACAGACGGCGGCAAATCTTCCAGAGTGATTACATCAGAGCTTGCCATAACAACGGAGCTTTCAACGCAATGCTGCAGCTCGCGGATGTTACCAGGCCAATCGTACTTGTATATGGCAGCACGTGCCCGATTGTCAAAGCCAGTTATGCTTTTGCCGTTCTCCTCGTTGTATTTTTCAAGGAAACTGTTCAATAAAAGCGGAATATCATCCTTTCGCTCCCTTAGAGGTGGAACCTCAATACGGATTCCGTTAAGCCTGAAATACAAATCCTCGCGGAATCTGCCAGCTTTTACCTCTTCCTCAAGGTTCCTGTTTGTAGCAGCAATTACGCGAACATCGACCTCAATGGTCTGCTCACCGCCAACCCGCTCAAATTTTTTCTCCTGCAAAACGCGCAGAAGCTTAACCTGAACAGAGGGGTTTATCTCGCCAATCTCGTCAAGAAAAATCGTTCCTCCATGAGCAAGCTCAAATTTACCCTTATGCAGCGACTCTGCCCCTGTAAAAGAACCTTTCTCATGTCCGAACAGCTCGCTTTCAAGCAAAGTCTCGCTGAGAGCAGCACAATGAACCTTTATAAAAGATTTGTCCCTGCGGACAGACATATTGTGAATCGCATCCGCTACAACCTCTTTTCCAACACCGCTCTCGCCAGTGATAAGAACGCTGATTTTTGCATCGGCAACTTTTTTGACAAGATTCAACACACGCTGCATGGCGGAACTTTTTCCGATTATATTGCTCGTTTGCTGGGTCTTGCCGACTTCCTTCAAAAGCTGCTGATGCTGAAGGCTAAGCTCCCTGCCAGCAAGAGCCCTTTTTACAATAAGCTCAAGCTGCTCAAGATTAAGCGGCTTTGTCAAAAAATCGTAAGCACCGTCATGCATTGCCTTTACAGCAGCATCTATGGAACCATGCCCTGTAAGCACAATCACAGGGATTCCAGGAGTCTCCGCAGTAACATGCCGCAAAACGTCCTCTCCGCTTATGCCGCCAGGCATTCGCAAGTCTGTTATAACGAGGTCTATGTCACCCTTTGCAATGAACTCAAGCCCCTGCTTGCCGTTCTCTGCGAGACGAACATTATACCCATCCATCTCAAAGTCAGCAGCAAGACCTTCCCGTATGTTCTTCTCGTCATCTATGATAAGTATAGTAAATTTCATTTGCCATTCCCCTTGTAAGTGAGAAGCCGTTTATCTTTTTGCGGAACCGGAATTGAAATCGTAAATTCAGTTCCTTCTCCTATGACGGACTTTACAGAAATATCGCCAGAGAATTCCTTAATAATCTTGTATGACATAGCCATTCCAAGACCTGTGCCGTTTGCTTTTGTTGTAAAATAAGGCTCAAAAACACGGGCGGCGGTCTGCTCGTCCATGCCGCTG
>CADCRJ010000338.1 GCA_902803735.1 uncultured Spirochaetaceae bacterium | reverse complement strand
TATATACAAAATATTTACCGAAAGTATAATTAATCTTTCACGTCCTTCAGAAGAATGTTTTAGGTCGTGCAGTAAAATATTTTAGGCCCTACAATAAAATATTTTTGGGCCTACAAGAAAATGTTTTTGGCCCTACAGCAAAATATTTTTGGTCCTACAGCAAAATGTTTTACGTCCTACAGTAAAACATTTTTGGTCCTACGGCAAAATATTTTTGGCCCTACAGCAAAATATTTTAGGCCCTACGGCAAAATATTTTAGGCCTTACACTAAAATAATCAAAAGGATTCAAATTAAAACCCCAAATTTTAATTGAATCAGTAAAAATTACATGGTAGAATAAAGGTTATGGAACATAATTTGATTACATCCGCTTCTGGATGGCGCAAAGTATTTGCGGAAAGCGGCGATTGCAATGATACAACTCCAGATATTGGAAAAGAAAATAGAATTATTGCGGCTCTTGTTGCTGATACTTTTGCTGATTACATAATAGCACGTAATGCGACTCCATATATCGTATTTGGAATTGATTCGCGCCCTACGGGTCCGATGATTGCAGATACAATGCTCAAAATCTTTATCGCAAAAAAGATTGCCGTCAGCTATGCGGGAATCATCGCGGCGCCGGAGATAATGGCTTACAGCCGAACAGCCGATGCATTCGTTTACATTTCTGCAAGCCACAATCCAATCGGTTATAACGGAATCAAATTTGGTCTAAATGACGGAGGCGTTCTAAGCGCAGAAGAAAATGCCCGCCTTGTCGAAGGTTTTAACAGACGAATAAATTCAGAAGAAGCCATCAACTATGTACATGAGCTGTATCAGAAATGTCCAGAGGTTGACTTGGACTGGGTTTATACGGAAGCATCAGCAGTAATGCACGAAGCCTCAAGCATTTACCGTTCTTTTGCAAAAACGACAATTGCAGGAACGGACGACATAACAAAGCAAAACAAACTCTTTGCAGAAATCAGGAAGCAAGTTCTCAAACAGCCGCTTGGCGTTGTATGCGACATGAACGGTTCTGCGAGAACACTGTCTATCGATGCGAATTTCTTAAAAGAATGTGGAATTTCTTTCTATGGAATTCACAACAGACCGGGTGAAATTGCACACGAAATTATCCCAGAGCCAGAGAATTTGGTTTGGTGCGCCGACGAAATGGAGCGTTTGCAGGCAGAAGGCAAAAAAGACGCCCTTCTTGGCTACATGCCTGATTGTGACGGTGACAGGGGCAATATCGTATTCTGGAATGAAAAAACAAACAAAGCGGAAGTTATAAAAGCACAGGAAGTTTTTGCCCTTTCTGTGCTTGCAGAGCTTGCTTATTCTATATACAGCGCAGACGCAAACAAGCATGACGGCTCTGCGGTAAATATCGCAACATATTTCAAAACCGCCCATACACAAGATCAGGGATTGGCAGTAGTTGCGAACTGCCCGACCTCAATGCGCATTGAAGAAATCGCAAAGGCTTTTGGAGCGACCGTATTCAGAAGCGAGGTTGGAGAGGCAAACGTTGTGAACCTTGCCCGCAAAAAAAGAGAAGCCGGTTATACCGTCCGTATTCTGGGAGAAGGTTCCAATGGCGGAAACATTACACATCCTGCCGCAGTACGCGATCCGTTAAACACATTGTTTGCAATAATCAAGCTGCTTGTAATTCGTGATACCGTTGATGAAACGGGGGCTGAAACAAAAGGCTTGTTCCATTTGTGGTGCACGGCAAGCGGGCAAGAAGATTTATACAAAAATGACTTTACGCTTATCGATGTATTGGAATCTCTGCCAGTATACGTAACAACTGGAGTCAGCGAAAGCCGTGCTCTTCTTAAAATAAAGACAGAAGATCACGAAAAATTAAAAGGTCAGTTCCAGAAGATTTTTGAAAGCCAATGGATTCTGCAAAAAGCAAAGCTTAATGAGAAATATGGATTTGAGTCTTACGAAGCAATCGCGACTAATGGTATCGTAGAGCGTCATAATCTTGCGGACTTCTCTACAAGCAAGCGGGGAGGACTAAAAATCATTTTCTATGATAAAGAAAAAAATCCGCTCGCATTCCTTTGGATGAGAGGCTCAGGAACCGAGCCGGTATTCAGGGTTATGGCAGATGTCAAGGGAACTGACACAGAAGAAGAGAAAAAACTTCTTGAATGGGAAACAAAGATGATTCTCAAAGCTGATGGTCAGCTATAGTAAAAGTTAATAAGAAATAAAAAGATAAAATCCTGGAGGAAAGTATGGAAAAAGAAGAGATTTTGGCTCGTGCCAAAAAGTACATCTCAGAAGAAAAAGACGAGCGTTTCAGAAAAGAAGTTGAGGAGCTCGTTGCAAAAGAAGACATGAAGGAACTGGAAGACAGGTTCTACCAAACACTTGAATTCGGAACAGGTGGACTTCGTGGTATAATGGGTGGCGGAACAAACCGCATGAATACATTGGAAATCAACCTTGCAACACAGGGACTTGCAAATTATGTTCTAAAAGCTTTTCCTGAGCGGGCTAAGAACAACACGCTCTCTGCTGTAATTGCTTATGACAGCAGAAAAAATTCTGACGTTTTTGCAGAAGCAACGGCTCTTATCCTTGCAGCGAACGGAATTAAAGCTTACCTGTTCACAGGATTGCGCCCAACACCAGAGCTTTCTTTCGCAATTAAGACACTCGGCGCACAGACTGGCGTTGTCGTAACAGCAAGCCACAACCCTCCTCAGTACAACGGATATAAAGCTTACTGGGACAATGGCGCACAGGTTATTGAGCCACATGATGAGGGAATCATCAAAGAAGTAAATGCTGTAAAAGAAGTAAAGACAATTTCAAAAGACGAGGCTATCAAATCAGGAAAACTCGTTCTTATCGATAAAGAAATTGATGAAAAATTCTGGTCTATGTGCAAAGCTCAGCTTTTCAGACCTGAACTCATAAAAGAAAAGGCAAGTACTGTAAAAATCGTGTACACACCTCTTCACGGAACAGGTGCTATGCACGTAGAGAAAGTTCTTGGCGATTTGGGGCTCAAAGTTATTACAGTTCCAGAGCAGAGAGAGCCAAACGGTGCATTCCCTACTGTTGAAAAGCCGAACCCAGAAGAAGCTCCAGCACTCAAAATGGCTGTCGCATTGGGCGAAAAAGAAAAAGCAGACTGTGTAATGGCTACAGACCCAGACTCAGACCGCTTTGGAACAGCTTTTCCAGGAAAAGACGGAAAATTCGTTCTTGTATCAGGAAACCAAATGGGCGCATTGCTCTGTGAGTATGTGCTTCTCAGCCGAAAAGAGTTCGGAAAGCTCCCAGCAAATGCGGCAGCAATCCGTTCTATCGTAACATCTCCGTTCTCAGATTATATCTGCAAAAAATACGGTGTAAAAATGCATGAATGCCTTACAGGATTCAAGTGGATTGCAGCCGTTGAGGATGAATTTGAGAAGAAAGGCGAAGGTACATACGTCTATGGTCTTGAAGAGAGCTACGGCTACAAAGTAGAAAAAGAGGTAATGGACAAAGACGGTGTTTCTGCAGCTGCAATGTGCGCAGAAATGACTTTGTACTGGGCAAGCAAGGGCAAATCAATTCTTGAGCACTTGGATGATATGTACAAAGAATACGGATTCTTTGAGGATCGCGCAATTTCTCAGTACTTCCCAGGTTCTGCCGGAAAAGAGATTATGGCAGGAATTATGACAAAACTCCGCACAGAGGGACTTAAGACTCTCGGTGGCAAAAAAGTGCTTGAGATAAGGGACATTGGAAACTCTGTTTCATTTGACCCAGAAAACCCAAGTGCAAAAAAGGCTATTGCTCTTCCAAAATCAAACGTACTCCAGTTCGTTCTTGAGGGTGGTACAATAGTAAGTGCTCGTCCAAGTGGAACAGAGCCAAAAATCAAGTTCTACATCAATGCAAGAACAGAAGTTGCAGGTGGAAATGACGCAGGTCTTGCAGACGCTCGCAAAACATCAGCAGCTGTTTGCGATGCAATTTCTGCAGAGATCAAGAAGATTCTCGAATCGGCATAACAAACTAATCCCTAAAAATCTCGGAAAAAGACTTTTAGGGATGCCTTTATATCTTCATCAAAGGTGTTGTCCATTAACGGCAAAAGCCAAAAATCAGACAGCACCTTTTACTTTTTATACTTATGGAACAAGAAAAAGAGAATAGATTCAATCTTATAAATGATTTTAGGAAATTTTACGAATTGTTGCAGAACGGCACGAAATTCTGTGCTTTTGATACAGAGACAACTGGTCTAAAATCAGAGACCGACAGAATAATTGAGCTGGGTGCCGTAAAATTTGATAAAACAGGGATTCTTGAATCTTATGGAACTCTGATTTTTTCAGAGATTCCAATTTCTGACGCAGCATCAAAAATAAACCACATAACAAATGATATGCTTGTAGACGCACCAAAGGCGACCGAGGTTATGTCCAAGTTTTTGGATATCTCAAAAGATTGTGTTTTAATCGCACATAACGCACAATTCGACATACGCTTCGTAAACGCGGAACTGGAGCGGCAGGAAAAGCGGACGTTGCCAAACAAGGCTATAGATACACTTAGATTCACACGCTGGGCTTACCCTGAGAATGAGCGCTGGACTTTACAACATTTGGCAAAACAGTTAAACATAAACGTAGAGAATGCGCACAGGGCAGAAGATGATGCAAGGGTTTGCATGGAAATATTTATACAAACCGTAATTGCCACAAAAGACAGAAAAAAGAGCACGCGAAAGCCTGCTCCTAAACCAACAGAATAAAAGCTACATTCTTGAAAATGACAAGAATGAATCCCCCAGTTTTATAACGGATCCGCTATGCAGGCGGACTTTTGTATTTTTTACAATTCGTTCGCCATCCAAAAAGACCCCATTTGTGCTGTCCGTATCAATAATCCAAAAAGCTCCGTTATAACGCTCTATCACTGCATGATGACGGCTTACAGTCTCATCCTGCAGTATTATGGTGCAATCTCTGTCTCGCCCTATAACAGTATGCTTGTCCAAAAGGAATTTTTCATCGCCGTATTTTATAAAGCAGTTGTAAAGCCGAGCCTCTGCACATTCTTGCCTGGCTCGAAAATCTTCTGCTGATTTTCTCTTGAACAATGATTTTACAAAAGAAGATTTTTTACCAGAATCAAGATAATGCTGTAATTGACGACTCTTTTTCTCCAAAGAACGCTGATTGAGCTTAAGCAAATTTCTTCTGCTCTCAATTCTGATTCTAAGAGCATTCATCTCCTGTATGCTGCGGTCAATTGCGCCAAGCTCCCGATTTATGCGGGCAAGCTCATTGTCAATATCGATTTTCTCTTTTGCCATGTTCTGAATTGGCAACATAGGATCAGAAGTATCGATAATACGAAAATCTTCTTGGTTCAATGGCTCCTCAGCCTTATGCAACTTATGAAATTCTCCGCTTTTTAAGACATCAGACAGGATATCATCATCATTTAAGGCACGTATAGAATCTTCGAATTCATTTACAAACTGAAGTTCATTGTGTGATATTTTTTTCTCAATTTCCATAACTCTCTCCTACTTCGTAAAGAAAATTGGCTAAACAAGCTTTCAAAAATGAAAACAATCTCACTTACAATTAGACTATATCATAATATATGAAAAAATGCAAAACTAACCTCTAGGAGCTTTTGCAGGGTCAATTGGCAGACCGTTCTGGAATACCATCAATGAAATCTGTGACTGCTGAGAATATGTATCGACACCAGCAGTTCCTATCTGGACTCCGCTGTTTATATATTGTCCCTTTGTAACAAAAATAGAACCAAGACCTGAATATGTGTAAATATGTCCTGTCTTGCTCTGAATAAAAATTACGTTACCAAAACCGCGGTATGACCCCGCGAACATTACAGTTCCTGACATAATGGCTGTTACAGGCTCATTCTTTGAAGCAGTAAGGCTGACGCCGTTCATTTTTCCGTTAACATAAGTGACAGCCGATGTTTTTACAGGCCAAAGCAGATTTGCATCCCCTTTCTTTGAAGAATACAAACGAGGATTATTCTCATGCAATTTTGGCATATTTGAAATCCGTACTTTCTGACCGATTTGCAAAATCGTTGATTCACTCGCATTGTTCAAATCTAGAATTTCAGAATATGAAAGACCGTTGTCACGAGCAATTCCAAGCCAAGTATCGCCAGCCTGAACCGTATAAAATTCATCTGAAGATTCTTTTTCGGAAGCAGTTTTCTTTTCTTGCTTTTTCTGTGGAGCTGGCTCTGTTTTTACAACAGAAGTGGAATCCTTTACGAATGGGATTCGTATCGTCTGCCCGACTTTAAGCTCATTGCCAGAAAGGCCGTTTGCTTTTTGAATCTCTGCAACGGTAACACCATAGGCACGGCTTATAGAGTAAAGGGTCTCTCCTTTCTGAACTGTGTGGCTGCCGTTAGAAGAAACTTTTACATTTGGGGATGATGTAGATTCTCCCGAAACTGAAATTTTTATTTTCTGCCCAACTTTAAGCTCATTGCCAGAAAGTTGATTCAAACGCTGAATCTCAGCTACACTTTTACCATACGCACGACTGATAGAATAAAGTGTTTCACCTTTCTTTACTTCATGAATAGTGTCTGAAAATCCCAGAGAACAGGTCGAAATGAGAACAATTCCAAAAACTCTTTTTAAAAATAAACACTTCATATCCTTGAAATTTTCGGTAAGAATCCCAAGAAAAAACAGTGTATTTTATGAGATTTTAGAGATTTCTCTACTTTTGCTCCGTAACTGAAAAAAACAGCCCTATAGCATCAATGCCATTCACAGTTGGATTCTGCAAATAAAGCTTCATTGTGCCATCTCGGCCAGAAACAAGATGCCTGCTCGTAATACCGTACTTTATTGAGCTGTCCGCTTCTATAAGTGCGCTAAGGTGGTCTGCAAGCCGAACAGTTTTTCCATCGACAGGACAGAATTCATCGGAATTGAAGCTCTCATTTAAATCTTCCCAAGAAACTGATTCCGTCATTTTTTCACCGCCCAATCCATTCACCAGAATGCGATTCTGAAATTCATCATTTGTAAAGTAAAGAATTTCATTCACATAGAAAGATTCCATTAAAGGAACAAGCTCATTACGCACAATCTCGTCCTCAATTTTCTTCACTATGCCGGGCAAACCGTCAGTTGCCTGCTTTACTGGTGAAATAATGTCACGGGTAACGGCTTCTGGTAAATCATGGAAAAGAGCGCAGAAGAAATCATTGAACAGTCTTTTTTTGCAGATTTTTACGCCTGTATCGCGAACCAGAAGAAGGGTCATAATCGCAACAAAAAAACAATGCCCAAGGACACTTGTGTGTGGCACACGTGGAGTCTGATTCCAGCGAGTCTGAAACCTCAGCTGCTCAATTTTCATAATAAAATCAAACGGCCTCTGTCTGGTCACCAGAAGCTGCAAACCGCGCAAATCGAGATATTCCTGTATGTCCTCGTTCACATCGCGGCGAATCTTTGTCAGGCGGGCTTCCTCGTTCACGGGCGAGAGCATCTCAAGCTCCCTCAAAGAAGAGAACTTATGAGCAGCCCTCATTACCCTTGAAGTCAGGCGAACTGCCTCATTTTTATTGGAAGAATCATTTTTGAGATAGACCGAAAATTCTTGAAAAATTTCCGCATCGAGGATTTGCTCATACTGGGAGAGTACCCAGTCATTAAGCTTCTGGTACTCTTCCGGGTATTGCTTTTTTATCATTCTTTGCACAGGCGATTTTATATCACATAATGCAATCTTCTTGAGCAAATCAAACAGAGAGGCATAAATCATCCACTTCCAGTCTATCTCATGTCCAAGAGACTCCTCAAATTTACCTATTATATAGGCGGCAACCATTTTTTCGGCAGCTTTATCCATTTCAACGATTTCAAAAGGACGAATCAAATCGTTCCAACGCTGGATCGAAAATCCTTCAAAGATTTTTAGAATCAGTCTTTTATCAATCATAGTCTGCCTCCGTTTTTTTTATGATGCGCCTTTCTCATAAGGCTTGCCAGCTGCAAGCGGAGCATAATTCTTTCCGCTAAAGACAACAAGGGCAAGCAAGGTAATAACATAAGGGAGTAAGCTGAAGAATTCCGCTGGAAGGGCGTTCTTCAAAGCCGGGATATTTACGACATAAATAGAGAATGCAACTGCAACGCCGAATAAAAGCGATGAAAGAGAAATTCCCAATGGCCGCCACCTGCCAAAAGAAACAGCTGCAAGGGCAATAAAACCAGTACCGTTTATTGTATTAGATGTATATTGTATTGTTTCTGTGAGAACCAAACAGCCACCCGCAAGACCTGCAAGAAGCCCTGACGCGAGAACCGCAAAATAGCGGATTCTCACGACATTGATTCCAACGCTCGCAGCTGCTCCTGGATGCTCACCGCAAGCACGAAGACGAAGGCCAAAAGGCAGCTTGTAGAGCACAAACCAAACGACAAGAACAACAGCAATAGCAATAAATACAGTAGGATAGATTCCACCAGGGCCTGGCATCATGCCAACTTGATACGGCTTTGTACGATCCGCATGAAAAATAACCTGAGAAAAGAAAATCGTAACTCCATTGGAGAGAAGGTTTATTCCAGTACCACTAATTGTCTGGTCAGCATTAAGCGAGATGGACGCATAAGCATGGATAGAAGAGAAAACCATCCCAAAGAACGCTCCTACCAAAAGAGCAATCCATGGAGAAAAAACACCGCATGTCGTTTCAAGCAATACATGAGTCGCAGCGGCAGAAAAGGCACCAACCTGAAGAAGACCTTCCAAAGCAATGTTTACAACGCCACTGCGTTCACAAATCATACCGCCAGCCGCAGTAATCAAGATTGGAGACACCATCATCAGAATAGACGGTATCATGTGAAGAATTATGCTCATTTATTGCCTCCAATTGCAGATTCCTGCAAATTACGCCGCTTTTCAATAAAAGTGAAGAAAATCTTAAGGCCTGCTTTTAATGCAACAAATACAACGACAAGCCCCTGTATAATAAACGTGATTTCTTTTGGGATTCCCTTGGACTGCATTAATGTTTGCGACGCTTGTAACATCCCAAAGAGAAGTCCTGCTATAAAGGTTCCCAGAGCCTTGTTGTTTCCGACCAAAGCAACCGCGATTCCTGTATAACCGTAGTTGTCCATCGCAGAAAGAACCCGACCATATTTGAACGAACCAAGAGCAACAATTCCGCCGCCCAAACCTGCATAGGCACCGCTTATAGCCATTGCGACTACAATGCTCGATACGACAGGGATTCCTGCATAATGAGCGGCATCTCGGTTAAAACCTGTAGCTTTGAGGGCAAAACCCATTTTCGTTTTTTCCATCATAAACCAGTACAGAACTGTAACCAAAATAACTAAGTAAATTCCATAGTTCAGGTTTGAGCCGTTCGTAATTTTTGCAAGCAAATCTGAATGAAGCAAAGCCGTATTCGGAAAGTCAACGGTCTTGTACGTGTTCGTTCCTGGAATCGCCTTTATGATAATTCTCGAAAGATAAAGAGCGACATAATTCAGCATAATTGTAGAGACAACTTCGCTTACTTCAAACCTTGCTTTTAGAAAGCCACACAAGCCGCCCCACAATGCGCCTGCAAGAATCGCGCACATCAAAGCGACAGACCAGTGGATTCCTGGTATCTGCGGAAAATAGATAGCACAAAGCTGGGCAACGGTAACCCCCATGAGGTACTGTCCTTCGCCACCGACGTTGAACAGCCCTACCCTGCCCGCAAAAGCCATTGCAAAACCGCAGAGGATATATGGTATGGAATAGTTAAGCCACTCGCCTATGTAACGTACGTTCCAAACGCCTTTGTCAATATTCCAGCCTGTAACGACCTGAACAATAGCCTTGTACATTCCAGAAGGATTTCGTCCGACACAGACAACCAGGATAGTTGCCACAAAAAAACCAAGAAGAACAACGAGCAAAGAAACCGCTCCGTCGCTTCTCATAACAAAATTATAAAAAGAAGAGTTATGTTTTTCTTTTGACATTACTCAGACTCCCCTGTCGAAGTATTTTTTGAACCAGCCATCATAAATCCTATCTGGCTTTCTGTCACCTCACCAGCATTA
>CADCRJ010000337.1 GCA_902803735.1 uncultured Spirochaetaceae bacterium | reverse complement strand
GCGGTCAACGTCCTTGTTCCTGAGCGCGTTCCGCAGATTGCTGATTTCAAGCCCCATGTCGTCGTAGGGCACGGAGACGTATTTTGCCAAAAGGATTTTCAAGAACGACTGCTCGACCTCGCGGTTCGGGAAGTCCAGCCAGAACATCCTGTCCTCGGCGTCGAAGCCTTTTATCGTGAGATAGCCGCTCTGATAGATGACAGGGAGCGTGTTCTTTGTGTTCGGGTCGTACTCGCGGAATGAAATCTCATCGACCTCGCGTCCGTTGACGAGCGTCGCAAGCTCCAGCGGCTGATTCTGCAAAGCCTTCACCAGCATTGACGGCGTGCCGCTTTGGAACCAGTACGAGCCGAAATCACAGTCAAAAAAGCACTTCAAAAGGCAGAAAGGATTGTAAACGCCTTCCACGTTGAACGAAAAATGATAGCCGTCATACATTGTTTTGAGCTTCTCTTTCGCCGCCTCCACCGTCATGCCGAATCGATTTGCAAGCGCCTCGATTTCCGGCACAAAGTACGCGTTCAGTTCGGACTCGGAAATTCCGCAAATCGAAGAAAACTTTGACATCAAACTTATGTCGTTAAGCTGGTTCAGACCGCTGAAAATATTCATGTGGCTGATTTTCGTGATTCCCGTGATGAACAAAAAGCGGATGTACTTGTCGAGTTCTTTCAGCGGACTGTAGAATGCCATAAGCTCCGCGCGGTTTTTCTCCTCGTATTCGGTGTAAAGCGCATCAAGCACGGGTTTGTCGTACTCGTCAATGATGATAGCGACCTGCTTGCCGGTCTTTTTGTATGCGGTCATTATAATCTCTGCAAAGCGAGTAAAAAATTCTGATGATTTTTTTTCGATTTCATACTGTTCTTCGTATTTACCTAAAAGCTGCTCAAAAAGCGCAAACAGTTTTTTTGTGTTGTCGAATGAGCCGCCGCCAAAACTGATTTTTATGACAGGGCAGACTTCCCATTTTTTTTCCAGTTTTTCAAGCGCAAGCCCGTGGAACAGCTCTTTTTTGCCCATAAAATAGGCTTCCATCGTGGAAAGCAAAAGGCTTTTTCCGAATCGGCGCGGACGGCTCAAAAAATAAGCCTTTCCCTCGCGGGCAAGGTTATAGACGTAAGCCGTTTTGTCCACATAAACGCAGCCGCGGTTCCGCAAATCCTCAAAATCCTGAATGCCAATCGGCAAAAATCGCTCTTCTTTGTTTTCCATAATATAGGAATTATACTGCATTTTTCATAAAAATTTAATATCAAAAGAGAGTTACAAAAGAGTTACACAATCTGCCCCTCAATTTCCGAGGCAATCGTTGAGTTTACAATCGGCTTTTGAAGTTTAAAAACTTTCCCTTATTTTCGTGCTATAATCCCCATCATGAAATCATCTTCATCCACAGTTGTCACACATCCGCTCGCCCCAATTTGGTCGCCCGAAAGCACAGTGCTTCTTCTCGGCACAATGCCTTCCCCGGCAAGCAGGCAAGTCGGCTTTTACTACATGCATCCGCAAAATAGATTCTGGCGGGTTCTTCCGGCTGTTTTTGGGGAAAGTCTTTCGCTCCCGAACAACGCCCCCGACACGCAAAGTGCAATCACCGAGAGAAAAGATTTTCTTTTGCGGCACAATCTTGCACTTTGGGATGTTCTTGCAAGCTGTCAGATTGAGGGTGCAGCTGATTCTTCGATAAAACAGGAGATTCAGAACGATTTCACGGAGATTTTCGCAAAGTCAAAAATCCGCCATGTCTTTTTTACAGGTAAAACGGCGGCTGCTCTTTGGAAAAAGCACTGTGCTGACATTTACGAAAAAGAATTCGGGCTCACTTGCACCTGTCTTCCAAGCACAAGCCCCGCAAATGCACGCTTCACGCTGGAAATGCTGATTGAGGAATATAGGGAAGTGCTGATTAACACTTGTCGCGATTAATCCGCACTTCCCGTCAAATTGCCGTAAATCTTTGATTTACGGACAATTAGCAACATTCAAAGAGAATACTGATTATTTCTCGATTGAATTAATCAGTGTTTCCATAAAATTGTGAGAGATTTTTCAGGTAGGAAGCGTTTTTAGCGAGTTTCGACGATTTGAAAACTACTTCCAGCCTTCCCAAGTCTTCTGTGCCATTCCTACGGTGGCGTCAGTCTTGCCGTTTCGACAAACCGGCTGTTTCAAAAGTTTCGCCTGATTTTCAAAAAGTTTTTCTTCTTTTTCGCTGTCGTCAAGATAGGCAATCGATGCATAGTCCTTTGATTTCTGGTCAATCATCGCCTCAATCGCAGCATCACGACCACCTTCCGCTCTAGCAATCGCACTTACAACAGAGTCAAACTCGCCCTCGCTCATTTCCTTTTCTTTGAGATCAACGAACTGAAAAGCAATCCGCCGTTCCTTGAAAAATCTCTGCGCGCTCTTCGTATCAAAAGATTTATTTGTTCCAAAAATCTGAATCATGATTATACTCCCAAAGTTTTAAACAGTAATTCTCAATCGGTGACAAAATGCCACCAGTTAACTTATATTATCGAACTAATCCTCGGAATACCAGTTTTTTTCTATTTTTACGGCGACATCATTTTCAAAATATACTTTTAACCTAAGATAGTCATACCAGCCTCTGCTACATACATCGTCTGCATACAGAAAGGAATTTTCATCCATTAAGATAGGATATCCCAACAACTCAAGGACTTCTTTTTTTGTTAATCCTTCCTTTAGTAGAGGCACATTCAATGGCTTGAACGTCGCGGAAACTTTTGTGTCTGCCAGCGGATTCTTGTAGTATTTATAATTATAATCGAAAAGGATCATTACAAATAGAATGAATCCCCCAAAAACAGATATAGGGAAAACGATTGAAAATGCGATTCTTTTTTTTAGAAACTTTATGATTGCCATAAAAATAACAGATACAGGAAAGAAAAAGTAAGAAATAAATCGATAGAATTCCAAACGAGGCTTTATGTTCGGTTTTAGGGCAGCTATCAAAGCTTCGTTTCTTCCGAACCAATAATACGAAAAAGGAATAAGATTAAGCAAAAATGAAACCAGAGTTACGCTGAACAAAAAAGCTATGATGCGTAAAAGTCCGACACCAAAATATTTTAGAGTCTCATTCATGCTTGGATGCAATTTCTTGAATTTATAAAGATTTGAAACATCCTTATAGATAAAAAATACTTCCAAGCAGAAGGTTAAAATTGCAATAGTAAAAACAAAATCGTCCATTAAAAAAAGGTTCTCCGAGGTTTTATTTTTTCTTCCGTTGGTTCTTTACGCACCACGAGTAATCGCTTTTTCTGGGTCAGCGTATTCTTCAAGTCGCTCCAATATCTCCGTGGATTCGGACTTTCCGAAAGCACTTCCACCACATCAATCACCGAAAAATACCATTCTTCTTCCTCGGCATTCCATACATAACGGATTTTTTTGTTTTCAAACAGCTTGAGTTTGTTCTGAGAGTGAGAATTTTCCATACCTTTCCTCGTTTTATTTCGATTTTTCGGCGCCAGTCCAACATCAAGCCCGAATTAATACATTTCCTCCAGTGTAACCCGAGTCAGGTTTTTAGAATTCTCAATAACATAATCTGTAAAACCAGAAAGAGAAAACAACATAACATTAAGATTTGAGGCTGGCAAATAATTCAGTTTATTCAGAAAGTTATCAAGTTCTTCTTTGTCAAATTTTTCGGCTCTGAATTTACACTCGCCTGCCAGAACATAGTTTTTTCCATCAAGGCCAAGCAGGTCAATTTCTACAGATATAATTGTTTTTCCCTCCTTTACAGAGCTCTGGTATTCAACAACATCTGTCAAAAAGCAAGGGATTTTCTTTGTACCGACATTACTTAGAATATAATCTTTTGCCATTCGTTCAAAAACGCTTCCCATAAAATTATGAAGCTTATCCTTTACCTTCTGCTCATAATAAAGCTTTCCTTTTCCACTGTTTATAAGACTTGCACCAGAAGCAACATATTTGAAATAGAAATTTATCATTGAGTCTGAAATTATATAATAAGGTTTCGGAGTTTCACGACGCTCTACAATTTCAGCAGAGATAAGATTTTTCAGACAGAAGCTGATGTCCGACATTCCTGTAGTCGATTGAATTTCATTATATTTAGTTTTGCCATTTGCAATCGCATCTATTATGGAATTATAAGCAACTGGATTTGACTTTTCAGCCGTAATAACAGTCTTAATCTGTTCCTCAGAAAAAAATGCATTCCTTGAGAAAAACAGTTTTTCTATATTCTCATCAAGTGAGAGCTTAGAGTCGAACTGTTCCAGATATTTTGCAACACCACCAGTAAGACCATAAACGATTGCCTTTTCTTCTACATT
>CADCRJ010000336.1 GCA_902803735.1 uncultured Spirochaetaceae bacterium | reverse complement strand
CTGTAAGTCCTTTGAACAGATAGAACCCCTGCATTTCGTTGTAGGACTGTTGTTCATTTGCAACACACCATTCAAATGTCTCTGGTGGCAAAAAGAGAACGGCGTTCTGTTCCTCGTTTACAAGAATTCCGCCTGCACCAACGGATTGTATCTGTATTTTTTCGTTTATAAGAGATGTAAACGCAGAACAGACAAGGTCTGCGGCTTTTCTTTGGGATTCTTTGCTTTCTGTCTTGAAAATCTCAGAAAGTTGCTTTCCTTTGAATGGTTTTCCTGCAAATATTACGATGTCGCCGTTATCAGGCCTGTTTGTCTCGAAGTTATATTCAGAAAATTCAGTTTTTTCGCCAATTTTTACGATGATACCTTTTTCATTTAGCAAGTGGGATGTCTTTAAATGACCGAATGATTCTTGCCTTAACCCTGTTGAAAGTTTTAGTTCTTCTTCAATTTTTACTATATCCATATCAAGAATGTACAGCTGATTTTAACAAAAGACAATATGGACTTTTTTATATACAATAGAATTATGTGTGATTCAGAGCTTATTGCGACAGAACAATATATAACAAGCGGTACAAAAAAACTTAGGTGCGGAATTACAACAGGAAGCTGTGCTGCGATTGCGTCAATGGCGGCTACAGAAGCGATTCTTACTCAGAAGTTCCCTGAATATGGCAAAATTACAACCCCTAAAGGTTGGGTTGCTAAGGCTGAAATTCTTGATGCAAAAATCACAGGGCATTTGACTGCTTCCTGTGCGGTTCAGAAAGATGCTGGTGATGACCCCGATGCTACAGATGGAATCCTTGTTTATGCGAGCGTACGGCTGGAAGCTTCGAGCGAAGCCAACGGCTCTGTTTGTGTTGACGTGCAAGGCGGCGAGGGAATTGGTGTTGTAACTAAGCCTGGCCTTGACCAGCCAGTAGGAAACGCCGCGATTAATTCGGTTCCTCGGATTATGATTGCAGAAGCTGTTGAAAAATCCTGCCGTTCGCATTCTTTTTCTGGCAAGGCGTTTGTCGTGATAAGTGCCCCAGCTGGTGAAAAAATAGCGGCTAATACATTTAATCCCATACTTGGCATAAAGGGCGGAATCTCTGTGCTGGGAACTAGCGGTGTCGTTGAACCGATGAGTGAGACTGCTCTTGTGGAAGCGATGGAGGTCGAGATAAAAGTAATCGCAGAAAGCTTGCGAGAAAAATCTATTCGTCCTGTTATTGTGACACCAGGAAACTACGGCTCTGATTTTATAAAAAAATACCCTGAACTTGCTGATATTCCAGAGATAAAATGCTCTAATTTTATAGGAGCTGCAATAGATTTTGCCGTTCTGTACGGATTTACTCATGTCCTTTTTATTGGGCACGCAGGAAAATTTGTTAAGGTCGCTGGGGGAATAATGAACACCCATTCTCATGTGGCGGATTGTCGTGTTGAGCTTATTGCTTCTCATGCGGCTTTATGTGGTGCGGAGCAGTTTGATATTGCCCGAATATTTGATTGTGCGACTGTTGATGCCGCTTTGTCAATTCTTGATGAGACGGGAATCAGGGATGTTGTGATAAAGAGCCTTGTTAAAGCGGCTCAAAGAAAAATTTCGCAAAGGATTCATGGTGCGTTTAAGTTCGGCTTCTTAATGTTCTCAAATGAATACGGAATTTTAGGCAAGAACAGGGAATTTGATGAGATTGTTCGGCAGATAACGGTGGCAGATTCCTCATTATAAGAAGATTTTTAGGACGAATATCGAGTTTTGACTAAAACTTCGTTTCTGCGTATTTGAAACTCGACATTCGACCTATTTTAAATTTTAGTTGATTAAAACAAAATATGATACAACTAAAGCAAAAAATAATAAGTCAATAAAAAAGATATATGCTAAATTAAGGACATCTCTAAAAATTGTCTTTCGAGATTTTTTAGAGAATTTTATCAATGGAAGGAGCATAGCTTTATGTCGAAGACTATAGAATTTTTGAAAGCTCGAAGACGACGAATCGTAATGTCGCTTGCGGGAGTGATTATTTGTGCTGTAAGCGTCGGTATATTCAAGCTTGCAGCCCTTGGGGTTGACCCATTTCAGTCATTGATGAGCGGGTTGGACTCGCTTATTCCAATAAAATTCGGAACGCTTTATGTGATTGTGAATGTTGTGCTGCTTGCGTTCAGCTTGATTTTTGACCGAAGCAGAATTGGAATCGCAACATTTATAAACCTGTTTTTGTTGGGCTATATAACGCAGTTCACTTACGGATTTTTGCAGAGTATTGTGCCTGAGCCGTCTATGATTGTTAGAATTGCGTGCCTTATTGTTGGAATTGTGATAATTTGCTTTGGTTCGTCCCTTTACATGACGGCAGATTTGGGCGTTTCAACTTATGATGCTGTTGCAATTGTAATGTCTGCAAAATGGAAATGGGGAAAATTTAAATACATAAGAATTATAACTGACTTAGTATGCGTAGTAATCGGTTGTGTTTTGTTTGTGCTTGCTGGAAATTCAATCGGAAAAATTCCGACTATTGCTGGAGTTGGTACTATAATAACGGCTTTTTTTATGGGACCTCTGATTGATTTGTTCAATGAAAAAATTGCGAGACCTTTGTTAAAATAAACTTTTTATGAGGAGAAATCTAAATGACTTATAATTTTTTGAATAAAATTACAGGACCTGATGATGTTAAAAAATTGTCTCTTGCAGAGCTTACTGAGCTTTCTGGAGAAATCCGAGAGGCTCTTTTTAACCGTCTTACAAAAATCGGTGGACATTTTGGACCGAACTTCGGTATGGTTGAGATGACGATAGCTCTTCACTATGTTTTTGACTCTCCAAAAGACCAACTTGTTTTCGACGTAGCTCATCAGACTTATGCACATAAGATGCTTACGGGGCGTGCTCAGGCTTATATTGATGACAATCACTTCAGGGATGTCTGCGGATTTACCAATCCAATCGAGTCTGAGCATGATATGTTCTATATTGGTCATACGTCTACTTCGGTAAGTCTTGCGACAGGTCTTGCAAAAGGTCGTGACATTGCAGGCGGTAAAGGAAATGTTGTCGCAATAATTGGCGATGGTTCTTTAAGTGGCGGCGAGGCGTTGGAGGGGCTTGATTACGCAGGTGAGATGAAATCAAACCTTATCATTATTGTAAATGATAACGAGCAATCAATTGCAGAGAACCACGGTGGATTGTATAAGAATCTTGCAAAGCTCCGAGAGACAGACGGAAAGTATGAGAATAATCTTTTCCGCTCAATGGGGCTTGATTATCGCTATGTTGAGAATGGTAACGATATAGCTTCCCTTATAGAAGCGTTCAAAGAAGTGAAGGATATTGACCATCCGATTGTTGTACATGTACACACTCAGAAGGGTAAAGGTTATGCTCTTGCAGAGAAGAATAAAGAGGATTGGCATTATGCAATTCCGTTTGACCGCGAGACAGGAAAAACTAAAGCAAAGGGCGGCGGAGAGTCTTATAATTCGATTTTTGCTGCTCATATACTTGAGAAAGTCAAGAATGACAGCAAGGTTGTTGTAGTAACAGCTGCTGTTCCTGGAGCCGTAGGTCTTACAAAAGATGTTCGCGACAAATTGGGCGTTAATTATGTTGACGTTGGAATTGCAGAGGAGCAGGCTACAGCAATGTGCTCTGGAATTGCAAAAAATGGCGGAAAACCTGTATTTGCGACAACTGCGACATTTGCTCAGCGTGTTTATGACCAAGTTTGTCAGGATGTCAGTTTGAATAAGAGTGGTGTGACAATCCATTTAAGTTCTGCTTCAATCTTTGGAATGGGAGATGCTACTCATATTGGAATCTCTGCGATGAGTATGTTTGCTAATATTCCTGGGGTTGTGTATCTTGCTCCTACTAACCGTGATGAATATCTTGCAATGCTTGATTACAGTCTTAAACAAAATGATTATCCTGTAGTGATTGCTGTTCCATGTGACGGTGTAAACAAGGCTGAATATCCTGTTGAGAAAGATTTTAGCAAGCTTAATAAATATCAGGTTTGCGAAAAAGGCGAGAAGATTGCGATTCTTGCATTGGGAGATTTCTTTAATATTGGTAAGAAAGTCTCTGAATATGTTGGAGAAAAATCTTCTCACAAAGTTACCCTTGTGAATCCACGTTTTGCTTCGGGCGTTGACAAAGAGCTTCTGGATGAGCTTTGTAAAAAACACGATGTCATTGTAACTCTTGAAGACGGAATTCTTGAGGGCGGATTTGGGCAGAAGATTGCTTCTTATCTTGGTGGTAAAGATGTAAAAGTCTTGAATTATGGTTTTGAAAAGAAATTCTATGACGGAGTAATTGTTGATGAGGTTTTAAGGGAATGTCGCATTACGCCAGAATTAATCTGGAAAGACATTGAATCTTTGAAATAATTTAGGCAATAAAAAAGGGGGCGTACATGGACTTAAGTACGCCCCCTTCTTAACTAGCAAAGTTGCAAATTACTCACATTTTGAGAAGTACTTCTCGTAAGCTTCTTCCATCTTTTCGTTTGTGAAAGCAGCTGTTGAGTTCTGCTGGAATGTTGTTGCTTTTGCTTTAGCAGCCTCTTCGTTCAATGCTTTTACAGCAGAGTCGTAAGGAAGATACATAAGAACATAGATTGTTCCATCTTCTGCTGCAAAGTAGTCAACCTGCTGTGAACCCTGAAGGATTGCGTCTGTTTTCTGCAATGCACTTTCCTGGAATCCTGTGAGAGCCTCGCGCTCTTTGTCAGAACCAGCATCGTTGATGTATGTCTGTGTTACAGCCTGAACTGTTGTTTTAAGAATATTTGCAAGTTCTGTTCGTCCCTGTGACATCGCCATTTTGCGGGATGTTACAGGATTTGCCATTTTTCCTGAACCTACTGCATAGATGCCAGTTGCATCACTTCTACTCATATATACCCAGTCAGGGTAACCTGCTTTTGATGCCTGTGTTGGCTCTGCTGCCTGTGTTGAACCGCAGCTTACGATCAAGAGTGCTGCAAATGCGGCTACAACTAAAGCAAAAAGTTTTTTCATATTCTATTCCTCCTAGAAGAAAATAACTTTAATGGACAAATATTACTGTCTTGTTATAAATATAACGCAGAAAATATTCTTTGTCACGTTTTTTTAAAAAATTTATATTCGTAGACAGTAATAGCAGTCGGATCTTTACAAAAGCATCTGTGCGATTGACTTGCGTTCCCAGCGTTTTGCAATCTGCGCTGGAGTCTCATTCGCGAGATTTTTTATGTTTTTGTCCAGCCCTATTGCAAGCAGATGCAGCATTGTTTCTTCATCTGCTGTTCTTGCTGCATAGTGCAGAATTGTGTCTCCGTTCCTGTCTGTCTTTGTTTTGTTGTATTTTACGATTGCATCAAGAATAACCCAGTTCTTTGTCTTGAATACAGCAGTAATGGCATTTTCTCCATCTGTTGTTTCAAGGAATGGATCTGAGCCGTTTTCAAGCAAAACTTTTGCAAGCTCCTGCGAGTTCTGGTTTACAGCCTTGTGCAGAGCCGTAACTCCCTGTGCGTTGCGCTGAGTTGCAGGATAACCTTCTTCCAGCAACTTTGCAAGCATTTCCGCGCTTACTTCTTTTTCAACGGCAATGTGTACTGGCGTGTTGCCGTCTGAGTCCGTGATGCTTGTATCTGGACCAAGAACTGCAAGAATTACGCCAAAATCTTCTCCCAGCACAAGCGTGAACGGGGATTCGCCCTCGCTGTCCCTGTTGAGCGGGTTACCTCCAGCGTTGCGTACCATTGTTATTATGTCTATGTTCTTGCTCAGAGCTGCCTCATGGAATGCGTTCCGACCGTTCATCTCTTGAATTTGGACGCTTGCATTGTTAGCGAGCAAGAAGCGAACCATTTCCTCATTCTTTGTTTGGATTGTGTCCATGAGGATTGTACGCCCGTTCAAGTCCGTCGCATCTATGTCCGCACCGTTTTTGAGCAAAAGGCTTGCAAGCTCTGTTTTTCCAGCCCTGCAAGAATAGCTGAGTGCTGTCTTTCCGCTCATGTTCTGGGCATTTATGTCAACGCCGAATTTTTTTAGTGTTTGTATTGAATTGAGGGCATTCCAACGTACAGCCGCATGAATCGGTGTGTTAGAGGAATTATCACGTCCAAGGCTTTCTGTTGAGTCAAGGACTGCATGATTTTTTGCAAGAAGCTGTATAATGTTTGCGTTGTCGGATTTGACAGCCGAGAATACAGCGGACTCTCCGTTTGCATTTGTTGCTTTTACGTTTGCACCTCGCTCAACCAGCATCTTTGAGGCTTCAAACAAGTTCCATTCAGCAGCGTAGTGAAGAGGTGTGTTTCCGCTTCCGTCCGTTTTGTTCAATGTTTTTGAAGTAATGAGCCAGTCCTGAACTTTTTTGTTCATAAGAGCGATTTTAAGAGGAGATTCATTCTGTGTGTTTGTTGCAAAAATATCTGCATTATTATCAAGCAGAATCTGCCCGATTTCTTTTTTGTTTTTTGCAGCGGCGATATAAAGTACTGAATCTCCATTTTTATTGCGGGCGTTTACATCAGCCCCAATACTTATGAGATAATCTACTGAAGAAACTGGTGCATTGTACATTACTGCAAGGTGCAGGGGCGTATTTCCAGCGGAATCCTTTGTCGTGACAGTTTCTTCTGTAATAAGTGTCTTCAAAAGCTCTGTTGAGTTGTCATCAAAGACCTTTGAAAGCGGGGTGTTTCCGTTCATATCCTCGGCATACAAATCGGCACCATGCTGTGCATAGAAGAGAATGTGAGGAGCGACCTTGTTCTCAATTGCAAGCGAGAGTGGAGTTACACCCTTTTTGTTTCTGTCGTTGATTGCAGCACCGTTGTTTATTAGGCTCTCAAGCACAGAAACGTCTGCTCTGTTCATTGTAGCGACGTGGAGCACTGTGTCTCCGAACATATCTTTTTGTTTTACGTCGGCGTTATATTCAAGAAGGGTTGTGTAAATCTCTTTCTCTGCTTCTGTTGGAATTATCAGCAGAATAGGAGTTTTTCCGATTGAATCCATGGCATTTACAGAAGCTCCCTTTGCAAGCAAGAGACGTGTGATGTCTGCGTGCCCATAGCGAACAGCCTCGTGCAAAGGCGTTGTTCCGTTCATGTCCTGTGCAGAAAGTATATCGCTGAGGCTTATTGTTCCGTTATTGCTGAGTATGTATGCGGCAATACCTGTATGTCCTTGTATTGTGGCAAGGTGGAGGGCTGTCTGTCCGTCATCAAAGCGCTGCATCATATTGTGATTTGTAACAGCCGTTTCAAAATACTCAAAATCTCCGCCCACAGAGTCTGCACCAGCAAGAATCAACGCCGCTGCGATTCGGATTGACGCAACATTTTCTGGAGACTCGAATGCTAGATGCAGAGGTGTTTTGCCGTTCTTGTCCTTTACCGAGAGCGGAATTTTTTGGTTTATACATCGCTGGACAGCTTTTTCATCACGGGTTTTTACAAAATAGTGTACGATTGACTGACCGTCTACATCGCGTACAGAGCCTGTCTGCTCACTAATCATGGCATCGTACCATTTGTCGCCTTTTGAAAGAGCAATCTCAAGGGCTGTATTCCCTGCTTTATCTTTTGCAAAAATATCCCCATATACTATTGCTAGGACTCTTGCGGCATCTATGCTGTTATTTTTGACTGCAACGAGAAGCGGCGTGTCTCCGTTTGCGTTCTTTATTTCTGTGTTTGCTCCCTTTGCAATCAAGTATCCCGCCATGTCAGCCTGATTTACAAGAGCTGCAATGTGCAGGGCTGTATTCCCCTCTTCATCGGTTTCATTTATATTTCTTTTTGTTTTGAAAAGTTCCTTTGCTTCGTCGTATCTACCTTCGATAATCATATCCTGAGCAGAATCTCTTTTTTGTGCAGATTTACATGCATCGAGTGCAAAAGTGCTCAAAACCAAAGCAGAAAGAATTAACGCACTATATTTTTTCATGATTTCACCCTTACCCCAAAACTTTGTTTTTCTATCTTTTCATTATCGGAATTTATATTTATGGAGTTTAAATGCACGTCTATAAAGGTATGTTTTGATTTATGGGAAAGAGAAAAAATCTGGTGTCCGTTTGTTACTATAACTTTGCTGCCGAACAACAGATTTGTAATAATTTATTTTATCTTGAAGCCGTCGATTTTGTCTGAGATAACGTCGATTGCATCGTTTACTTTACCAGCTGCATTCAGCAACTCGTTTTCAATCTCAGAAACGTTTCTTGCGGAGCCGCTTGTTTTTATAAGCG
>CADCRJ010000335.1 GCA_902803735.1 uncultured Spirochaetaceae bacterium | reverse complement strand
TGCCCACCAGTTGTCCGAAGCCGGAAGATATGCGATTTTATCCTCTGGCATACCGTTTTCTTTCCAGTAGCCGGCAGCTTCTTCATCACGAGGAGCATTCTCGTCGCCAGCAAAAACAGTTACTGAAATCTTTTTTGGGTCAAGGGCAAGCCATTTTGGGCTTGTAAGGAATTCGTAAGAAAAAGCAATTGATTCTTTTTTGAAATAGTCGCCCAAAGACCAGTTTCCGAGCATCTCAAAACAAGTAAGGTGACTTGGGTCGCCAACTTCTTCGATGTCGCCTGTGCGGATACATTTCTGATAATCTGTAAGCCGAGTGCCAGACGGGTGCTTCTCACCCAAAAGATAAGGAACAAGAGGATGCATTCCTGCCATTGTAAACAAAACAGAAGGGTCATTTTCTGGAATTAAAGATTGTCCAGAAATTTCAATATGATTCTTAGATTTAAAAAACTCAATATATTTTGAGCGTAATTCATTTGCAGTCATGGAATATATTTTAGACTTTGAGGGTTTTACTGTCAATCAACTAGAACTATCAGAAAGCCCTGTAATCCCATGTTTTAGTCATACTATCATAAAAAAAACATCTATTTCTGCAAAATAAATTCAACGCGCCTGTTCTTCCACCTATCTTCCAATGCAACTGAGAGTGTCGCCGGATTTCGGCTTCCGTTTCCAACAGCGGTCAAACGAGAAGCAGAAACACCTTCCTTAATGAGCCAATCCCGAACAAATTTTGCACGAGCCTCTGACAAAGTTTGTACCTCGGCTTCTTCCGCAGCAGATTTTGTCAAATTGTTTGCATTGCCTTCGATTGTAACGCTATAATCCTTGAATTTTTTCAAAATGTCCGCAATTCGAGTCAAAACCCTTATATTATTATCCAAAGTCTTTTGATCAAGTCCCTTGCTTTTATGATCCCAATTAGGCTCTGCCTGCACTTCTGCATTGCTCTTAAAATCAGCATGATCGCTTCGGAATATTATCGAAGGAACTTGCATCTTTAATTTTGTTCCCTCACGAATAACAAGAACATCAACCTTTATAAAACCTTCTGCCTTGCTTTCGTTTCCAGCAGAATCCACTGCTTTGAATACGTAAGGATAATCCGTTGCAGACTGAACCAGCTCACCTTTAGAACTTCGTCCATTCCAAACGATTCTCTCCGTAATAGATTCCTGTCCAGAAACATTCCAAAATTGGCGTTTGGACTCAGGATCATTAACCGAAAAAGACCAGCTTTTTATACCCTTGTCTGTGTCAGCCTTAAGCTGTATATAAAGCTCATCATACTCTCCGTCGTTATCAGGGCTAAAGAACTGCGGCGTTATCATGACATTAAGAGCAGGTCCTTGTTTAGCACCGTCAGCAGCCAACTCAGAAGACACAGAACTATTTACTGTCTGTTTTTCCTGTTTTACAGCATTTCGCTTCAAAACAATAGGCTGAGACTGATCCTGATAATAACCTTCAGGTCCAATAACAATATGCTGAAGAGCAACTGCTCCAGAATTTACATTAGGTGATAGAGAATGTTCTGTAACAGAATAGTAACGAGGGATATAACTTCCATTAAGATAAGCGGCATTTGATTCCGAGCGAAACTGTATAAGAGCCGTACCGTTTATCTCTGTTTTCAAATATCGTCCATAATCATAAACATTTTCGCCACGAACCTCATAGGTATTATCAAAGAAACGATAAGTCAAACCATTAGGAGATTCCCACTGCTCAATTGCTTTCAAAGAATCGATACAATCAAAATTAACCTTTGTTTTTTCTAACTTTCTGTTCGTAACTTTCTTATAAGTTCCATCCCACTGATTAGTTTCGCCAATAAGCATTCTAACATCATCTTGAATTCTAATGCTTATCTCATTTGCATTAACAAGAGATATATCAAAACGTCTTTGTAAGTTTTCAATAGATTTATTAACAGCAGAAAAGTAAATTCCATTTTTCTTTAAATTACTTTTAAGCCAAGAGTAGATTTCCTCACTATCGCCAAACTGGAAAATAATTTCAGAATTAGTATAATCAAAAAAGATATATCGGATTTCATCGGTATTAAGGGTCTTATACCACAAGCCATCGAGAAATTTTGAAAACGACGGAACAGTTCCATCCAAAATTTTTGAAAGTTCCTTTGCCACAAGAGTTTTCGCAACTACTCGCTCCGTTTTTACAAGGGTATATTTTCCTAACGATTCATTCCAATCATACATTTTTTGAATTTGATCGGCTGGAACATCCGAAGAAGAATCTTTTTTATCAGAGCTGTATACCCAAACAGGAAAACTTGGAGCTTTTTGCATGGACAGCTCATAATTAGAATCTCGTGGATTTTGTTGTATAAAAACAGAACCGTTTGAATTAAAATCACCTATAGTTTTTAATTCAAACGTTCCAGAAGAATTATATCCACCCCTGTATATTCTCAGAACAAAATTATCGTTTTCATCAACACCTTGATACACCAATGCATTTCTGTGATCACCAATTACATCCACATTGTTGCATGAAAAAGTCTTAAACTGAATTACATCCGTTTTTATAACACAAGCTCTTTCATATTCAGATTTTTTTGGTTTATACAAGGCGACAATAATTTTAATGAAAGGAGATTCTGACGATTTTATAATATTTATCTGATCTTCATAGCCATCATCATCAAAATCGAATTCAAGAGTACTAAAAAGCAATTCATCAGGATTTAATTCTATAAATGAAGCAAGCGCTACATCGGATGTCTGCAAAAAAAGATTATCTTCATTTATTGATGGAGAAACATCCGTAGAGGCCATACGGGCAGTTCCTGTCAAAAACAGACCTTTTCCTAACCACACGAACAGAAGGAATACAATTACACAGCTAAAAAATAAAAATAATAATTTACGCATCCAATAATAAGAATACTTTATTTAAAATTAATAATGCCCGCACAAAGCGGGCTTAAAAAAGACTTCAAGAAGGGAAAAGGTCTCAAGGAGAGGAAAGGAAGGGGAACAATATGGCCAAGCCTCACGGCCTATTAGTACCGCCCGGCTGTGCGCGT
>CADCRJ010000334.1 GCA_902803735.1 uncultured Spirochaetaceae bacterium | reverse complement strand
TGGATGCATCTCAAACATACTCAGAGGAAACACAAGACCAAAGTCTTTCAATAAATCCTTTTGACCAGATTGCTCAGACAGAGCAGACATCTGACAGTCCGCAGCAAACTTTTGTGACGACGCCGGATTTGAACGACATTCAGTCTCTGTCAAACGGAGCAGGGCTTGCAAGTACCAGCAGCCAACAGAATGCAGCTGGTCAATATAACCCGAATTTTGATGCTGCAACTGCAAACAACCCGAACAGCTCTTCGGACATCACGCTTTATACCAACAACGTGACGATTGCCACACCTAATTCGACAACTTACGCACAGAATGCTACGACAATTGATTTGAACAATCTGAACAACAAGGTTGCTACGAATGTAACAGCACAGAATGAAAAGACTGCTGAACAAATCAAGCAGAACCAAGCTGATTTTGAGAAATCTGAGAAGAAGGCTACAACGGTTGCCTCTGCTCCAAAGCAGGAAAAGAAACCTGTTGCGCAGGCTCCTAAAAAAGAGACCGTTGCTAAGAAACCTTCTGAAAAACCTGCAACAAAATCAGTTGCAAAAAACACAGCCCCAACGACAAAAAAGGCTGCGGCAACAGTTGCAAAAGCAGACAAAAAGCCAGCAAGCACACAGGAAAGCTTCTGGGTTCAGGCAGCGGCTTATTCAAACAAGCAGTATGCAGAGGAAGCTCGCTCGATACTTGCAAATAACAAGATGACGCCAGAAGTCTTTACTGTTGATTCAAACGGTCAGATAATGTACCGAGTACGTGTCGGACCTTATCAGTCAAAGCAGGAAGCCGAATACTGGCAGTCGGCAATTGCATCAATTGACAAGTTTTCAAATGCAACAAGCCAGATTATAAAGACAAACTAAAAAATAGAGGTGTTCGGAAACTTCAGTTTTCCGAACAGGTATAATGAAACAGCCCTTTACGATAGCACTCATCGCAAAGGGCTGTTTCATTTTTCTTACAAAGTCCTATTTTCTACAGCAGCGTATTTAGCAAGAACTTTCATCAAATCATCAAACTGTGCAGGCGTAAGCGACTGCTCTCCATCACAGAGAGCTTTTTCAGGATTATTGTGAACCTCAATAATAAGTCCGTCCGCACCAACCGCAACGGCAGCCTTTGCCAAAGTAGGAACCATCCAGCGGATTCCACAAGCATGGCTAGGGTCTATAATAACAGGCAAGTGAGATTCTTTCTTCAAGAATGGAACGACGCTCAAATCAAGGCAGTTACGGGTATAATTATCAAAAGTTCGTATACCACGCTCACAAAGGATTACTTTGTCGCATCCGCTTGCCATTATGTATTCTGCGCTCATAAGGAATTCTTTTACAGTATTTGCCAAGCCTCTCTTCAACAAGACAGGCTTACCAAGATGTCCCACTTCTTTGAGCAAATCAAAGTTCTGCATATTGCGGGCACCAACCTGAATGATGTCAACATCCTCAAAAAGCGGAATCTGATTAATAGCCATAAGCTCTGTTACAATTGGCAAACCAGTTTCTTTGCGAGCAATCTTAAGCAAATCCAAGCCTTCGGCTCCCAAGCCCTGAAAGCTGTACGGAGAAGTACGAGGCTTGAACGCTCCACCACGCAAAAATCTTGCACCGCTCGCCTTTACAGCCTTTGCGACGTCAACAATCTGGCTCTCTGTCTCAACAGAACAAGGGCCAGCAATAATAGAACAAGTTTTTCCATCGCCAATATCAGCACCAAGGGTCGAGTCAATTTTTGAACGAACAGAAACAACAGTATCCTCTGGATGGAAGCTACGGCTTGCCTGTTTGTAAGCAGCTTTTACACGCTGGGCACTCTCAACAAACTCATAAGCCAAGAATTCCTCAGGCTCTACTTTTGATGTGTCGCCAATAAGCCCAAGCACAGTTGTTGTCTCGCCTTTTGAAACATGGACATCCAAACCTCTGTTCTTCAAGCCACCAATAAAATTCTGAATTTTCTCTTCCGTAACATTATTCTTCAATACGATAATCATAGTTTTTCATCCTTAAAAATAGATTTGTGATTTCAGGTAGGAAAAAAGTGAGTACCGCAAAAAAAAAGGGCTTCCCTCTGGAAGCCCTGAAATCACGGATTTAAGAAAATCGCCGTAATCAGCAGACGAACAAAGCTCGCTGTTCTTCCATGCGGTCAAGAGAAGTCCACGGGTAGCCATAATAAAAGTATACCAACGATGAGAAATTAGACTTTTTCGCAAGGAATGCGGTTTTCATAAAAATCAGTATATAAAGTATTTGAATTCGTGTCAAATAAGTTTGCAAAAATTTACGAAACTTATTTGGTTAAATGTCGAGTTTCAAAAACTAAAATATGCAGAAATCAACTCCCAGCGGGAACCCATCCCGAAAAAAAGGCTTCCGCGCTTCGCTTGTGCAGATTTTTTTTCGGGCGTGGAACCCCGCTTCCG
>CADCRJ010000333.1 GCA_902803735.1 uncultured Spirochaetaceae bacterium | reverse complement strand
TTCTTCCCTTGCCGCTGGATTTAAGAAGTCAATCTGAGCCGTATCGTTCCACGGCATTCCCGTGCCGTCGTTGCCGTGGTAGATGTAGCGGGTGTCGCCCGTAGCCGTGTCAACACGTTTGAACACTACCGCACAGTCGCTTTTTGAATAGTAATGGTCCTCAAGGTAAATCGCCACTCGCCCGTCCTTGCTGAGATTCGGTCCGTTGAACGTGTACTGAGGGAATGGATTGTCACGCCTCTGTACGAACACGTCAGGTTTCTCGACGACCCATCTCGCGTCCATTCCTGTGTGGTTCGGAACCATGTCGCTTGCAAGGCGTATTCCTCGCTGCCACAAACGAGAGCGCAAATTCTCAAGCGCGCTCCATCCACCAAGATTTTCTGCAATCTCGTAGTCGTCAAGAGAATATGCTGAAGCCGCGGCTTCTGGATTTCCGCAGAGCTGCTTGATCGTGCGGCTTGCCGTACTGCGTTCCCAAAGACCTATTAGCCACAGTCCTGTAAAGCCCTCATCCCTAAGAATATCAAGTTCCTCATCAGGAATTTGGTCAAGACGGTGAATGTCTCGGTTGTATTTTTTCGAGAGCTGGTAGAGCCAGACTAGAACTGTCTTTGCCATGAGAACGACACGAGGCATCCACTCCGAGTCAGCACTGTATCTCTCATATTCCCGCATAAGGTAATCGTAGTTAGGGGGAGACATATCAGGAGAGCCACCGTTTGTCGGATGCCACTCAGGCTTCCATTCCTCGCTCAGAATGTCTATGCCGCCAAAAAGTCTTTTGAGCCAGTAATCCTCGCCCTCTCCGTCGCCCGGAAGAAAAAGCTCCGCCCAGTGAACGCGCACGTATTCGAGCTGTTCTTGCAAGTTGTCAGGTGCATAGGCGATAGGTTCTCTCAAAAAAGAAATTAAATCGTGTCCGAAAGTTCCCCAGTAAGGAAGTTTTTTGAAATATGCCTGAATCTGCTTCCATGCAGGAGCAAAAGATTCGTTCTGCTTCAGGGTTGAGTCGTCAAAGAGCATCCTGAAAGGTTTGAATGCAGGGTTCTCGTTGGCGAGACAAAGCATTATCAGCTCCTCGACGGTCTGCTCCCTGTTCGTCCTTACACGTCCGGTCTTTTTCTCGGTCATCTCAAGATTAAGATATTCCATAGGGGAGAGATGCCCCTTGTAGACTTCTGTAGGAGGAAATTCTTTCATAAAATCGAGCAGGAGCGCGTCGAACTTATCTTTTCCCAAAGATTCCGTCAAATCGCCGACAAGTTCTGAAAATGCTGTCGGATATTTGTGCCGTCTGTAGATGTAGCAGGCAAGATGGAATATTTCATCGAGCAATCCCATTGCGTTCAATGTGCCGGCTGAAATTTGTGTCTGATTTTTATCTGCAAGGTGTTTGTTGAATTTTAGGGCAAACTCCCGGACTGCCCTGATATTAGCAAGAATGACATTTCCTGTTGAAGAATATATCTGGTCCGAAAAATCACACGCATCCCTCACATTTTTTGCGATGTGAAATTCGTTGTAAGAGTATTTCATATTAAATCCCCAAAATTTTTAATTATATTTTATTATATCACAAAAAAAAATTGTGTGTTAAAAATATTCAGGATTTTTAAGAAAGCTTTAGCAAAAAGGAGACTCGAAAATTGCGGGATTATACTGGCTTTTTGCAATGTCCATGAAAATCCGCGTGGAATTTCTCTGCCCTGAGTAAAAGAAGCTCTTGTACCGCCGGATAATTGTCAGGCTGGCAAAAAGAAAGGCTGGTACGAATTGCCGAATGATGAAATTGTTCAAAAGTGAGCATGTTCCTGTTGCCGATTAGGGAAAGTAGCCAGAAGTGAGCATGTGCAATTTGCCGATTGGTGAAATTAATCAAAAGTGAGCATGTGCATTTTGCCTAGAGCTGGATTTGTCGAAAGTAATGCATGTACGGTTGGATTCTTAATCAGATTGAAAGATTGTAGCATAAAGCTGATTGAAAAAAGGTAGAAATCTCTGCAAGTACCATTGATAAAAAACGCCGTGCACTTCAAAGACCTGAACTGTACGGCGTTTCTTTTTCCCGTGCTATTTTAAAAATAAAGGAAGCAGCGTTGCAATAAGACCGTAGGTCTGGGTTGGGAAGGCGAATATCATGCGGCTGAGTTCGGTGGCCCCAAGCTTTTGATTTATGATAATCGTCAGCATGTCAATGAGAACGCCCGCATCATCGCTCATAATCGCAGCGCCTACAAGATGCCGTTCTTTGTTGAAGACGTACGTTATGTGGGCATCGGTCTCGTTCTTGTTGATCCATGACATTGTTTTACCGTAAGCCACTTCTTCTACGCGGTAAAGCTCAGGCTTTTCACGTGCCTCTCGTATCGAGATGCCAACCTGTGCAATGCGCGGAAGTGTAAAGACAAGGTTCGGTATTGCCGGGTATGCAATGGCCGGATTTACTGGGTTTAATATATCAAAGGCAATGTAGTTTGAGTCAAACTCTGCCGTTGGCGTGAGCTTTGGAATATGCGTATCAATTACATCGCCAGAGGCATAAATATGCGGAACGGCTGTGCGCAGGTGCTCATCTACCTTGATGCCACGGTCGGAAATGTTTATACCAAGTTTTTCGAGGTTCATGCCATACACATTTGCCCGGCGACCGACAGCAACAAGAATGTAGTCGGTTGTTATGGAAAGATTGTCTGCCCCCGTAAGCGTGTAGGTGTTGTTCTCGTGTTTTGTAATTGACTCAACCTGTGCATTCAATACAAAGTTTGCGCCCTGAGCCTCCATTTTTTTGACAACCTGCGAAGCGTATTCCTGCGGATAAGCTTTGAGCGCGCTTTTTCCGCTTGTTACTATGTCTACTTTGCGTCCGAGCGAAAGGCAGATTGAAGCAAACTCCATGGAGATAATGCCTGCGCCGACAAAGGTTACATGCTCTGGAATTTCATCGAGCGACAGAAAGTCGCGCGAGTTATGAAAGTGCTCTTTACCAGGAATATCAAGCGGAATGTAATCCTGCCCGGTGCCGATTACAAAATAGTCTGCCTGATAGCGTTCGCCTGAAACTTCAATAGTGTGCTCATCTATAAAGGCTCCGGCACCACGGATAATGTCAAAGCCGAATTTGCCGAATATGCTTTCAAGTGCGGACGGCATATAGCCGATGACTTGCTTTTTGTACTGCATGAGCGTTTTCCAGTCGAGCGCGGCAGTTTTTTCCAGCCCGATTCCTGCATAGCGGTCGAGCGCTTCTTTTAGTTCAAATGGAGAGTCAAGCAAAATTTTTGCGTTGCAGCCATAGTTTGTACAGGTACCGCCTAAAAATTCCCGTTCTACTAATGCAACTGACTTTCCCGCCTTCTTTAGAATGACAGCCCCATGCCAGCATGCATGTCCGCTTCCTACAAAAATGACGTCGTATTTCTTCATGACTGCTCCTTTCAGCTTTTATAAGTTGCATAAGCAGTATAACATAACTTTTTATATCTCACCACAAAAATTGTAGGCCGCATCTATATCTGCTATTCTGTTGTATAGAAAAATATGCAAGCCGCTTAAAAAGCGGCTTTGTTTCTGAGCAGGGTCTTATTATCTTTGAATGGAGTTACTGGATTTCCTGTTCGTCATGGATTTGTACGATTTGCTTTAT
>CADCRJ010000332.1 GCA_902803735.1 uncultured Spirochaetaceae bacterium | reverse complement strand
ATTCAACCTTTTCACGAAGAGCGTCTGCTTTTACCGCAATTTCTTCCTTGTGAAGATATTCTTCTGCACTTATAGGCATACCCCATTGTGCTGTGGCTTCTTCTATATTTTCTGCAGTGATTTCTTTATTGAAATCAGTTAAGAACTGTTCTGCATTCTTTATATAGAAGAGCTTGTTGCCGTAGATTTCATGGATACAATCAAGCCATCTTTGTGGTCTTGCGGGATTGTAATCTCCGCAG
This sequence comes from uncultured Spirochaetaceae bacterium, assembly GCA_902803735.1. Taxonomy (GTDB): domain Bacteria; phylum Spirochaetota; class Spirochaetia; order Treponematales; family Treponemataceae; genus Treponema_D. Next base: position 4,219 of record CADCRJ010000332.1, on the reverse strand, counting down.
TCCATTGTCCATTCTGTTTTCCATGTTGCATCTTGCAAAAAGTCCTCAAGAATATCAAAGATTACTTCATTTTCTTTGATTCGTCTGTCATCATCGTAAGCCATATGTTCAATAAATGCCTGAAGGCACTTTTTGGCAGATATTTCTTTATTAAGAAATGCCTTAATATGCCATTCAAGTGTTGAGTCTTCACAAGCAAAATTGTTCTTGATATCGCTTGTTGTTGGCTTGCGAAGCTTCTGCTTCGGATGGAACATGGAGATAAATTTTTCGAATAACATAATGCTTACCTCCGTTATTCCTTGTTAGGGTTATTGAGTCTTCTGAACAACATTCTGCCTTCTCTTTCAAGGGCAGTGATTTCTCTCAGGTCTTCTTCCGTTGCTTCTCCGTAAACAGTGCCTTTGTTCATGTACTTCTGATAGTATTCCCTGATTTCGTTAGGCATACGGTCAAAGTTAATATCTCCTGAAAGCCAAGCATAGCCATTGTCAGTATGGTATACGCTTACTTCGTAGCTGATACCGTAGTATCTGTCTGTGAGAGAAATGTTTGTCTCAAATGGTGTCTTGATAGGTTCAAGTGATGAATCTCTAACAGCGTTATCTAACCATTTGATCAGGTCTACGGTTCTGAAAATGCTGAGAGGATAATAGATATCTTCGCACTCGATAATAGTTGAGAGTGCGGTATAGATTTCTGAGTAGCTGCAAAGCTGATCCCAGTGTTCGAATACGTATCTACTACGTTCTCCAAATTCTCTAGTACCGTAAGTAAAATCCTCATCAACAGTTTTTAAGACATCATTTAAACGATGGAGTATTCTGTCCTGCTGTTCATCTACAATCTGAATGTAGTCATAGCGGAGTCTGCGTCCACGTTTATAAGTGAAATGGATAAAAATCTGTTCCAGAGGTGTCACATCGCTGATTGGATAATTCTTAAGAATATCAACGCAGCGTGCCAGTGTTGCCTTGAGCTCTTCAGCGGATATCTCTTCTTCATTGATTATGCGCTGGAAGATGAACTCTGTTTCCTTACGCAAAGCCTCATTGTAAGGGGTGTAATAACTGAGGATGGCTCTGTTAGTGAAATCACTAATGTTTGTGCCGCCCTTGTCTTTATCACAAGCGCCTTCAATGAGCATTGCTGTTAATGGATTAGGCTGAAAAATTTTTCTTTCTGTCTTTGCCATTGTCGCAAATTTCCTTTCCTAAAGTACAGGGTTTACACCCTGCCTAATCATAGTATATACATCTTTTTGTAATATGTCAACAAAAACTGTACAATTTGATACAAAATGATGCATAATGCAAAGCAAGCCAGTATTTACGCGCGTTAGCTTACATATATTATTATAGGTAATTTTTCAGAATTAAAAAATTTTACAAGCGTTTTCAAAAATATTTTTTGTGTACCATTCCGAGCACCGCCATTCGGCGTTGGTCTCCCCATCTCCTGAGACCACTTGCCCCTGCAGCTCTTTGGAGCTGCTTAATACGGGGCAGAAAGCGGATAATCAAAGTCCCCTTTGCCATCGGTTCCCCAAGGGAACCCCTTTTTTCTCCAGCTGCAGTTTCATATTCTCCTATCTTTTATTTGCTTCTCTGGTTACCTTGCTCATCGGTTTGCGAATAGCACTGTAACGTCTTCCCTTCTGTCTGCAAGGGCTGCCCTACGGCGTATCGGCTGCGCCTTGTCCCTTGCAGCCATTCATTCCATCCGTTAGTGATCGTGCCACGCAAACCCGATAGATAAGCAAGGAACTCAGAGAGGCAAATTAAAACAAAGAAAGGAGAAAAATCGATGAAACTACAGCTTCCGAAAAAGAAACGCTCCCCTCCAGAAAAAGCTTCAGAATCTTGACAAGCAAATTTTTAAAAGGCTTTGGCGAGCCTAACACATCAACCACAAATTCATGATTATAAGGAGATTAAAACAATGACAAGAGAAATGATTATCACAGAGTTACAGAACAGAGGTTACAACGCAGAGGCACAGAACTCTATCAAGAACGGAGTTGAACTTGAGGGAATCCGTATTCTTACAGATGGCAACATTGCACCAATCATTTACACAGAGGCAATTATCGAGAATGCAGAGAAAGAGAACAAGTCACTCGATGAGGTTGTATCTGCAATCATTGGCACTTATGAGAGCCACAAGTCATTCAGCTTTGACGTAAACAGTCTTTTTGATAAGGATTTCGTTTTGAACGGTCTTTACATCGGATTACAGAAAGAAAGCACAGAGGACATTATCAAGAGAGCCTGCGACCTTGACGGAATCGAAAGCTATCTTTACATCAGAGGCGAGGCAGACAAGGACGGAAGCTATTCAATCAAGCTTAACAGTGCAATTTTAGAGCGTTCCAATATTTCAGAGGCTGAGGCATGGGAGAAAGCAGAAGCCAACACCAACGAGGAAACAAGCCTTGAAAGTATGGCTAAGGTCTTATCTGAAATGATGGGCTTTGAGTATTCCGAGGAAATGGACGAAATGACACCATTTTATGTGATTTCCAATAAGTGCAAAGTAAAGGGGGCTTCTGCAATCCTTAATAAAAAGGTACTTTCTGATTTTGGAAAGCGCTACAACACAGATAGAATCGTTGTTCTGCCTTCATCCGTTCATGAAATGCTTGTAGCACCTTACACAGAAGATATTGACCTTGATACGTTTACAAGCATGGTTGCCGAAGTGAACAACACTCAAGTCGAGCCAACCGAGCGACTTACAGACAGAGCCTATATCATAACTCTTTAATATAAATCAATTTATGAAGTGTGGGGGAAGCAATCCCCCACACGGAAAGGAGTCGAGGAAGTGACAAACGAAATGATTATTTTTAACGGTCGAGTTTCTTTGATGGAAGAGGGAGTGATAAAAGGAACCGGCAATTTTATAACAGTCGAGAACGAGGACGGTGAGAAAATAGAGCTTGAAGAGCCTGAAGAATTGCATACATATGCAGGATGGAAAGCACTGAACCGCCAAGTTAAAAAGGGCGAAAAGAGCATAGCAACGATGCAGATTTGGAAACATACAACCAAGAAGCCCAAAGACAAGGACGAGGACGAGCAAGAAAAAATGTTTTTAACCAAGGCGTTTTTCTTCACGGAAGCCCAGACAGAAGCAATAGTAAAGTGATTTCAAAATGGTAGCTGCCACAAGGGAGCTGCCATTTTGACTGGGGGAACCAGACCGAGCCGTCCCCCAGACCCCCATCCCGATGCTGCGACCGTAAGTGTGCAGCCTAACCGCAGGGGTGTCAGCATGCCAGGGTGATTGCAAGGAGAACCCCCACGCTGCGCCCCGACCATAAATGGTCGTGCCCGTTCTCCTTGACATCTCCCCGCTTATAAATGGTATTATAATAGTAAAATAATGTTATTAAACCATTATAATACCATTAAAAAAGTGTGCTTCTTTTCAAAAATGTTGATATGTGGCTAAATATGGGTTATAATTTAGCCACAGAAAGGAGCACGTATTATGCAGATAGTTCCAATGAGAGATTTAAAAAATACAGTAGAAATAGAGCGCAGATGTGCTGAGTCTAACGAGCCTGTTTTTGTTACAAAAAATGGTTATGGAAGACTTGTTGTAATGGATATAGATTATTACGAGCGCACTATGCAAAAGATTAACGAAGCAACCTTTATAAATAAAGGTATTGCAGATTATGAAGCAGGGAGAGTTGTTGAAGGAAAGTCAGCATTGAAGAGGTTGAGGGAGAAACATGGCATTTAAAGAATATGATTTTGAACTGACCGAAACCGCTGAGTCTGATATTGATGCTACATATGAATATATTGCTGAGACTCTTGGAAATCCTGATGCAGCTTCTGATCTTGCTGATGAGCTGGAAATTCAGATTGATAAGATATGCAAGAGACCTGAAACTGGTAGGCTTGTAGAAAATGAATTTCTGAGAAGAAATGATGTATGGCGTTTTCTTGTAAAAAACTATATCGCCTATTACCTCATTGACGATGAAAATGAGAAGATTGTAATATTGAGATTTGTATATAGCGGTCGTGATCAGGACAAAATAGTAAGAGAGTTTTAGTGTGAAATCCGCCTTTTTATGGGCGGATTTCTTATAAAGTAAAGTGTTCAATAAAACATTTGATTTCGTGAACACTCACATGAAAATCTGTTATAATGGCTTTATAAGAGCAATGTATGCGTTTTTCAGCAGTCTCAAGCATAATTT
>CADCRJ010000331.1 GCA_902803735.1 uncultured Spirochaetaceae bacterium | reverse complement strand
TTTCAAAAATAACCAGCAAAGATTACCAGATTGTTGCTTCTCAGCCAGAGTTTGACTTTACGGGCGAGACTCCAGCCATAATTCCGCCACCTACGGCACTTATCGAGAATTCTCGCAATATAGAGATGCCTGCACACCATGAAGTCAAAGCCGAGGACGTAGACCTAAAACGATTGGGAGCGGTTCTTGCAACGGCTTACGGCAACGACAATAAAGATTTTGAGTCCCTGCTGCTCACTCCTGGCTTGGGTCCGCGTACATTGCAGTCGCTAACCCTTGTAAGCGAAGTTATCTACGGAACGCCGTCCAGGTTCACTGACCCTGCAAGGTTCAGCTTTGCGCACGGGGGCAAGGACGGGCACCCATTTCCTGTTCCATGCCGCATATACGACGAATCAATACGAATTCTTGGAGAATGCATAGAACGCTCTAAGCTCGGCTACAACGACAAAAGCAAGTGTCTTAGACGATTAAGTACGACAGCCGCGCAAATAGAAAACAACTGCGAGCCAATGGCGGATTTTGACGCGACAATAGCAAGGGAAAAAGCCCATTCACATGAGTGGGGCGGACGAACTGTTAAAATGTGAGCATACTGTCCAAGAATTCCGCATTAAATTTGACAGAATAAATCATATCGTATAAAATATAAAAATATATCTTCCCCTGATATAAACCATATACCGTTTGCCTACGTTCCCAATACGGAAAGCAGACAAAAAAAAGGAGTATTAGCTTATGTCACTGAATCATGAAGACATTAAAATTCCGGAAAATGTATTTAATGAATGTATGGGTCTTTACAACGATGTTCTGACGTTTTCAAAGCAGAAAACGCTAGAACGCTTGATACGGCATGCTTACATTGCTGGAACAAAGCACAACGATGTGAAAGACGAAGAGTAGTAATCCGGGAAAACACCCCTTTTATGCAGAGTCATAAAAGGGGATTAATTTTTTAGAGCCGTTTTAAATGAGAACGCAAGAGGTGTAAAATGAGTTTCAAGGATTCCAAAGTTGTTATCGTAGGAGCTGGAAACGTAGGTTCAAATACTGCTTACAGTATTTTGAATCAAGGAATTTGTGAAGAAGTAGTTCTGATTGATGTCAACAAAGACAAGGCTATTGCAGAAGCTTTGGACATGCAGCATTCAATTTATTTTATGAATCGCAACATGAGAATCAAAGCCGGCGATTACTCAGACTGCCGGGATGCCGATGTTGTTGTAATAACGGCAAGTGCGCCAATGCCAAAGGATTCCCATAACAGGCTAGAGATGCTTGCTCCAAGCATGAAAATAATAAAGAACATTGTTGACAGCGTAATGTCAAACGGATTTGACGGTGTGTTCGTCGTAATTTCAAATCCTGTGGATATAATGTCGTATTATATTTGGAAGCTTTCACGGCTGCCAAAAAACCGCATAATAGGAACAGGCACGACTCTCGACACAGCCCGCCTCTGCTGCGAGCTTTCAAAAATGTACAATCTTGACGCAAAAAGCGTTGAAGCGTTCGTAATGGCAGAGCACGGAGACACGGAAATGGTCTCATGGGCAAGTGCCACAATCGGCGGTAAAAGTTTGGAGGATGTGTTCTCTGATAATGCGGACAGAACCAAAAACATTACAAAAGAAGAGCTTCTAAAGCGAACACGCGAAGCCGGCTGGGAAATTTTCAACCGCAAAGGCAACACATGCTATGGTATAGCTTCGAGTGCGACGGCAATCATAAAGTCAATACTCTTTAACGAAAACAAAATCTTGCCTGTAAGCGTAGGTTTGAACGGCGAGTATGGTCTGAACAACATTTTCTTGAGCGTTCCGACAATAATCAACAAGAACGGAGCAAAAGAAATCGTAGAGATAAAGCTTGCGGAAAACGAGAGGGAGCTTCTGCAAAAATCAGCGGAAGTAATACAAGGCTTCTACAAAGAACTGCAAATCTAAGGCTCTTGATTTTAATAGGTCGAATGTCGAGTTTTAGAACATTCGACCTAAAACTTACTCGTCCCAATCGTCATAATCACCACGACTAGCCTTTTTGCTAGACCAGCCAGCGGATTTTTCCTGAAGCATTTCCGCGTCTTCATGCCCCTGAAAAACCCGCCAGTCATCAAAATGCTTTGAGACAGAGTCTTTTAATTCAGCCTCATCCTTATTCTTTTCGTTCAAATCCTCAATTCCGTTTGCCATTTTTTCCTCCAAGCGCCCCAGTGCGGGCGTCCACATAACAACTGGTTGTACCGCAGCGGGCTTGACCGGTTTGTCGGCTTTGAAGCTTTGAAAATCATTAAGGCCCCAGGTTTATCATGCTAAGATAGATAAGTCCATCAGGGCA